>NZ_JAXMJI010000068.1:0-21672 GCF_034376665.1 Allopontixanthobacter sp.
TGCTGCTGATCCCCGGCGTCGAGGAAAAGGCGCTCCTGTTTGGCCTGATGTTCGGCATCGGCATCGGCTGGGCCGGGATGATGGGCAACACTTATGTCATGCTGGCCGATTCGATCCCACCGGAACGCAACGGGATCTACATGGGTATTTTCAACATGTTCATTGTGATCCCCATGCTGATCGAGACGCTGACAATGCCGCTCATCTATCAGCCGCTGCTGGGCGGCGATCCGCGCAATGCAATCATGCTGGGCGGTGTATTGATGCTGTTGGGGGCTTGCGCGACATTGCTGGTCGACGCCGGGCGGCCAGCGGCCAGGGCTTTGCAACCGGCGGAATAGGTGCCGGGGCAGTTGGCAACGCGGCGATCTTCATTATAGGCTGACCGGCGAGCGGTTTCGGCAACGATATTGGGACCAAGACTGACTATCGACGATCAGAGCGAACCAAGCGGCAAAGTCCGCACATTGGCCGACCTTGCCAAAATCGCGGGTGTTTCGGCGGGCACAGTCTCGCGCGCGCTGGCGGGCAAGGAACTGGTCAACAAGACAACCCGCGACCGCATCCAGCTGCTGGCACGCCAACACGGGTTTCGGCCCAATCAGATGGCCAGCAATCTGCGAACTCAGCGAACCGGGGTGATCCGGGTTGTCATCCCGCTCGGCCATGACCGCCGCCAGCACATCTCGGATCCTTTTTTCATGACGCTGCTCGGGCATTTGGCCGACGAATTGACCGAGTGCGGGTATGAACTTCTGCTTTCACGGGTAATCCCGGATCAGGATCCTGACTGGCTTGAACGAATGACCAATTCGGGAATGTCCGATGGTACAATCGTGATCGGCCAGTCGGACCAGTTCGATACGATCGAACGCGTCGCGCAGGATTACACCCCACTTGTCGCATGGGGGAATTACCGCAAGGGGCAGGCCCATTGCGCAGTGGGTAGTGATAATCGGCTGGGTGGACGCCTTGCCGCGGAAAAACTGGTGGCAAGCGGAGCGAGGAAGATCGCCTTTTTCGGTGACACTGCGGGCATCGAAATCGCCAGCCGTCTGGAAGGCGCACGGAAAGTCGCTGAAATTGTCCATCTCCCGACCCACCTGGCGGTCGACGAGATGGACGCAGACATTGCCAGCAATCTGGATTCCATGGATCCGGCGATTGACGGCATTCTTGCGGCATCCGATCTGATTGCGATGGCGTGCATGCGGCAATTGCGCGAACGCGGAATCGATGTTCCGGGCGATATACAGGTGATCGGCTTCGATGACATTCCGGCGGCCAGCCAGATGTCGCCGCCTCTGACAACGATCAAGCAGGACATTGCAGTCGGGGCAGCAGCCATGGTCGACATCCTGAAACGACGTCTGGCTGGCGAAAAAACGGGCAGTGTCGTCATGCCGCCGCGCCTGATAGAGCGCGGCACGACGCGGATTGGCTGAGCGGACTCAAGCCTTGCGATGCTGTCGGTTCCTGATCGGCCGACGCGAATAGTCGGAAAACACCAACTACCAGCGAGCCGCGGATAACTATCGAAACCTGGTATCGCGATGCTCAGATCGTCATCGGCGTGTATGTGATTTGCCTGGGTCCGCGAGCGGCATATACATCAAAACCCAATAGCGAACTCCGTCAGAGCGGGAGACATAGGATTTATACTGTCGCAGCGCGATGACCGCCGTCGCCGAATTGCCTTTACCGACAAACAGCCAGCCGCAATTCGCGCTCATGTCCAGGTCCAGGCTGGTCTGGTGTGACGGGGCTGGTGGACGAGGAATCGCTCCTATCCCGGGTACGAAGCGAACCCAGCCGTCTGTTTTGATGCTGAGGGGCTCTGCGTCGTTCCTCCACCCGGATAGCGAAATGGCGATACCTTCTACACGAGCGAAGAATTCAGGGTTGAATCCACCACTTCCGCCGGGTGAAACAACCTGATTGAATTCCGCACGCTTGTTCGCTCTTTTTCCGGCGAAGGGACCGCCGACGCGGAGCACCATCGGGGCACCGGTGCACGGGGACGTAAACACGGGTGGGCGGCCAGGTGCGTGAACGTGCAAGGCAATCCCGACCGGCGATTTGAAGCTGAAGCGTCCGTCCTGCTCCGTCGTTGCGCGGTGTACGTCCGTGGCATCCCATACGAGCTGACCGCCCCGAAACCCCCAACCCGCATTTACAGAAAGCTCGACGTTTGCCTCGGCGATCGGACGCTCGCTTGCTCCGTCTCGCACAACCCCCGACATCCCTGGGTTTGCAGCCCCAGGTGCACAGCTCCCGGCCAGAAAGGCGGCAGCTGAGAGCAAGATCCGCGACTTTCGCAAATCATTGCAGTCCCGAAGTGATAGGCCTTGAAGTCCCGATTCCATGAACAGCCATCTTATCCATACCTACTCGCCATCTGGACGCTTCTATCCGGCGCTCAGGGATGGGCCGCATCCCACAAGCAACAGTTTTAAGAAGGAAATATGTTAATTTAGTTGCCACCTTCGGCACCATTCACCATACGGTAGCTGCAAGTCAAATCCCGATCGAACCCTTACAATTCGCCGCGGCCAGCGATCTCGCGGATGTGGTCCCCGATCCGGGCAGCATTCGCCATGATGGTCATCGAAGGGTTCACACCGCCGCCCGTAGGCATCAGCGAGCCATCGCAGATCCACAGATTGGGGATATCCCAGGTGCGGCCATAGGGATTGGTGACGCTGCTGGTGGGGTCATTGCCCATCCGGCATCCGCCCATCAGGTGAGCGGTGCTCGCAGTGGCAAATATCTTCCGCGCACCGGCTGCCTCCATCACCTGAGTCATGAAGCCGACCGAATGGTCGATCAGCTTCCGGTCATTGTCCGAATAAGCGAATGTCACCCGGGGGATCGGCAGTCCAAGCGGATCGAGCTCCTCCGTCACCTCCACCCGGTTGGCGTCGCGCGGCTCCACCTCACCGACGATCTTGAGGCCCGCCATGTGGTTGTATCGGGTCATTTCCTGTCGCAGCTTCATACCCCACAGCCCGCGCCCCGTTACCAGTGTCTGCGCATGATCGATCGGTAGGGGACCCTGGCTCATGAAGGCATAGCCGCCGGCAAAGTTCTTGGCATCCTGGTAATTCCAGTGCTCGCAGACCGCCATCGACGGGGGGCCCTTGTACCACCTGATCTCCTCCGCCATCTCGCCCCAGACTGCATCGTTGGAATGAACCATCAGGCTCTTGCCGACCAGGCCGGAGGAATTGGCCAGCCCGTCCGGGAAAGCGGGACACGCCGAGTTCAGGAGAAGTCTGGGCGTCTCGATGCTATATCCCGCAACGACGACATGCCGGGCTTTCTGCTGCCGCCATTCACCGCCGCGATGGTAGAGGACCCCGGTGGCCCGCCCGTCCTTGCCCATTTCGACCCGCCCGACCATTGCCAGATCGCGAACCTCGGCACCGGCTGCGACCGCTGCCGGTATCCAGGTGACCAGAACACTCTGCTTGGCATTGGTCGAGCAACCCGTCTTGCAAAAGCCGCGATATACGCAAGGCGGCGCGTCACCGCGCGGGGCGGAGAGCGTGGCCAAGGGGGTCGAGGCCCAGGCGACTCCCAGCTTCTCGGCACCGCGCGCCAGGACCCGGCCGGCCGCGTTCATTTCGTGCGGGCGGTAGGGATAGCGCCTGCGCGGCGGGCCCCATGGATAATTCACTGGGCCGGCAATCTTCAAGGCGTTCTCGACCTCATCGTAATAGCGCCACATCTCGCGCCAATCCACCGGCCAGTCGTGGCCATAGCCAAGCAGCGATCGGGATTTGAACCATTCGGGCCGAAAGCGGAGCGCGACCATCTGGAAATGCACCGTGCTGCCGCCGACACTTTTGCCCGAATTGTTGCCGCCAAGTTCGATCGGATCGTCGCCGCCGGTAATCCGCTCGTCGTTCCAGTAGAGTTTTCTCTGCTCACGTTCATCCGACGCAAAATCCTCCAGCGGGCGCCACCAGGCTCCGGCGTCGAACGCCACCACGCTGAAGCCGGCGGCGGCCAGCTTGGCCGCGAGAACTCCGCCGCCGCAACCCGTCCCGACGATCGCGAAATCGACCTCATCGCTATCCCTGAAACAGCGCATCGGCACCCATCCGCCGGGCCTGAAGACGTCGGGCGCGCGACCGTCGGCTGCACGAATCCGCAATCCCTCGGCGGTGCCAGTCGCCTCACCCATCGCTGGCCTTGCTTTCGCTCTGTTCGCGTCCCTCCCAGGGATCCACTTCGTTCATTCCAAGCCGAACGTAGCCGCGCGGACTGGCGGGGCCGCCGAAGCCGATTTCGCTCCAGGCGGCGGGATGCGCATAATAGATTGCGATCACCTCCTTGAGCGCAGCGTAGAAAAAGCGGGCTGGGGGCAAGGCGCTCCACGCCTGTCCCCTGACCTCTCCGCGGCAAATCCGGCGCAGAACTTCATCCTTTTCATCCGGCGCAAGAGCGGCAAAGCTTTGGCCGAACAGCATCCGGCTTTCCTCTTCGATGCCGCGTAAACCTTTGCGCCAAGCCACGTCGTCGGAGGGCATATCCGCATAGCGGAAGCCGGGCCGTTCACCGCGGTGAAGCCGGTCGTCGATCCACGGGGCTATTGGAACCGGGTCCGTAGGACGGTCAGGCTGCGGAAGCAGGCTCTCGCACAGTGCCTCCAGCAGCAACCATTCCTCGGCGGTAAAAAAGCGCCTTGGCGGAACCTGCTGCAGTCGCTCAAGGATGACTTTGCGGGTCTGCTCGTTCCACGACGGCGTATCCTGCTTGTGCAATACATCGTAGCCCCTGTACGGGCTTGCGAATTCACCGTCGTTCATCGGCCATCTCCAGCAGGCGGAGCGCGCCAAGACCGGCGAGAGCGGAACCCGTGAACGCAGGCGGAGCGGGGATCGGCGGACCCTGCAGGATCATCTGGGACCAATTGCGCCATCCGCCCATATTGCGGGCGATGCCGTAAGCGTGGAAACCAGCACCCGCCACTCCAATGGCCGCACTCGCTCCGAGCAGGGTTCGACTGGCCGTGATCGCAAGCCTCGTGGATTTGACAACCGTCCCCGCCAGCGCGGCAGCGGCGAGCGGGGGAAGGGTAACCGGCGCCAGCATGAACGGGTTCTGGAATGCGCCGCGGAAATGCAGCAGCGCCGCCTCTGCCGACGTGGCTGCAAGTGCTGCACTGCTAACCAGTCCCAGGCCTGTTGCCGCCACACTGCGGGGGACGGGCGACAATCCGGCCTCCATGCGTTCAAGCTCGCCTGCCGCCAGGCCGAACACCCCGGCAAGGCTTGCCGCGGCCGGTGCGCCGAGAGGTGCGGCATAAAAGACGTTTTGCCAGCTCAGGCCGCCCTCGCGCTTGCCTACATTGTATAGGTGAAAACCCAGCCCGATGCCGCCGACCACGACGGCTGCAGCATAGATCGGCACCCGGGCCGGCAGCGTCCGTCTCGCCAGTTTGAACAGCGACACCGACAGGGTCAGCAAACCTGTCACCGGCCCGACGAACATCGCGGGATTGCTGTATCCCCCCCGGTAGTGTTCCAGCGCACTGTCTGCCAGCAAACTGAACGAGAGGAGCGCCGATCCCTGGTACAGGCGGTCCGATGCCAAACCTGACTGGCCGCCCGGGTCACTGCGCCGGAAGAGCTTGACCACCGCGAGCGACAACCCCGCCAGAGCGAGCGCTCCGGCTCCGCTCGCCGCGCTGCGTACCAGCCAGCCGAGCCGACGCGGCCGGTTTCTCACCAGGGCCGAGGGTGCCTGTAACCAGCTCCCGTTTGCCCCTGCGATCGAGAATTGCGCCAGCCGCGCCGGGGAGGAGGAGGCCGAAGGATGCTTCCGGGCAAGGGCGCTGCAAGCGTTGGGGACGTTTTTCGGAGAAGCCGATGCACTCGCGGGGACTGGCACGATGTCAGCGCCTTTCATCGTCCTTGTTCCTCCCCGGCAGCAGGCCGGCCGCCAGCTGCTTCGCCGATTGCTTGATGACGCTCCACTCGTCCGGATCGCCCGTCCATAGCGTCGAGGCGAAGGCCTTGGCGTTTTCGAGCGAAATGTGCGGCGGTAAGGGCGGCACGTTCGGATCTCCCGGAATCTCGAGCACCACAGGCCTGTCGGCGGCGAAGGCCTCGTCCCAGGCGCTGCCCAGCTGGTCGGGATCATCGACGCGAATGCCCTTCAGGCCGAGCAGCTCCGCATAACGGGCGAAGGGAAAATAGGGGATTTGCTGCGAGCCCTCCCACTTGGGGTCACCGGCCTGGGCGCGCATCTCCCAGGTGACCTGATTGAGATCCTCGTTGACCAGTACCATGACCACGAGCTGCGGATTGGCCCATTGCTTCCAGTATTTGGCGATCGTGATGAGTTCGTTGATGCCGATCATCTGCATCGCCCCATCGCCCGAGATCGCGAGCACCGGACGTTCAGGATGCGCGAATTTTGCGGCGATCGCATAGGGCACAGCAGGACCCATGGTGGCCAGCGTTCCCGACAGGGACGCCATCATGCCTTTCCGGATCCTGACATCGCGCGCGTACCAGTTGGTGCTCGACCCGCTGTCGGCCGTAATTATGCAGCGGTCTGGCAGGCGAGGAGAAAGCTCCCAGAAAATGCGCTGCGGATTGATCGGATCGGCACTGGCCATGGCGCGCTTCTCGAGGACCTTCCACCATTCCTCGACCGAGGCTTCGATCTCATCGCGCCAGGACCGGTCGGTCTTGCGCTCCAGCAACGGGATGAGTTCGCGAAGCGTGGCCGCGCTGTCGCCGATCAGGTTGCATTCCATCGGATAGCGGATGCTTACCATCTTCGGATCAAGGTCGATCTGAACCCCGCGGGCCTGACCTTCCGGGGGCAGGAATTCCGAATAGGGGAATCGCGAGCCGATCATCAGCAGCGTGTCGCAGCCCATCATCATCTCGTAACTGGGGCGCGTTCCCAGCAGACCGATCGATCCGGTGACGAACGGCAGGTCGTCCGGCAGGGCTGCCTTGCCGAGCAGCGCCTTCGCCACGCCCGCACCTAGTTTGTCTGCCGCCTCGATGACCTCATCGCCCGCTTGCAGCGCGCCTGCCCCGACAAGTATCGCGACCTTCTTTCCCGCGTTGAGAATCTCGGCAGCTTGCCGTAGATCGGCTTCCTCCGGCACTGTTCGGGGCACGCTATAGCCGCTGCCCGAATGGATGGTTCCGTGTTTCGCCGGTGGCTGTTCGACCGCATTCATTTCCTGGAGGTCATTGGGAAAGATCAGCGCAGTGACGGTCCGTTCGGCCCTTGCAATACGGATCGCCCGGTCGGTCAGATGGCGAACCTGCGCCGGGACGCTCGCCTGATGGACATAATCGCCCGCAACATCCTTGAACAAGGTAGTTAGATCGACTTCCTGCTGATAGCTGCCGCCCAAGGCCGCGCGGGCTTGCTGGCCGACAATGGCGAGCACGGGCTGATGGTCGAGCTGCGCATCGTAGAGGCCGTTCAGCAAATGGATCGCTCCCGGACCGGACGTCGCCAGGCAAACGCCTATTTCACCCGTGAATTTGGCGTGACCGCAGGCCATGAACGCCGCCATCTCCTCGTGACGGACCTGAACGAATTCGATCTTTTCACTTGCGCGGCCAAGGGCGCTGACCAGTCCGTTAATTCCGTCGCCGGGGAACCCGAACACGCGGCGAACGCCCCATTCGGAAAGCCGCTGCCAGAAAAAGTCCGCTACCGTCTGGCTCATCAATTCAACTCCTGCAACTTGTCCGCTGTCCTTGCGCGAACCCTGGAAAGTGATCCCGGCAATGCCGGTGCGCGGACCTAACCGGCGGCCCGCTTGATCAAGCGCCGCGAACCTTCCAGCGCGGCGCCGAACACGATGTGAGAAATCAGGCCGAAGATGTGGCTCGACGCTGGAGATTTCGCCGGTGGCGGTGACAATCCGGTGGCGGGGACCAGAACCTCGTCCGCCACGATTGACACACCGGCACCATAGACGGTCCCGTATCCAGACCTGATTGACGGGTTGCCGCGGCTTACGGCACCGTAGATGGCCCCAAGGACCGCACCAAAACCGTAGTGCACAAGACTGCCCGCGGTCTCTCTTTTCGCTTCGGGCAAGGGGCCGCAAGCAACTGTGCCATAAACCTTCTGCGCAGCTTTCACGGTGGCCGGTGGGTCTGCTTCATCGTTATCGCCAGATCGGCTGTCCGCTTCATGGTCGGATCCGGATTTTAAAGTGTGCGATACCTTGGCCCAGGCAGTCTGGAAGGTGTTCATCAGGAACGACGCGGCCAAACCTGCCGCGGCTCCTGTTACTGCATCGGCCATTAACGCCCGCTGCCGCATTTGAAGCTCCTTTGGCTACAGAGTTCGTAACTTACAGCGGCCCCCGCGCAGCTCCGTCGCCGGTCCGTTCGGCCACGGCATGGCTCGGTGCCATGGCGCGGTAGACCGCCCCCAGCACGCCGCCGAACACCAGATGCGACACAAGTGTGATCATGTTGCGGGCATTGGCAAACCAGGGGAACACGCCGGTCAATACGTAGAAGTTCACCAGATAGACGAGCAGACCGAAGACCAGCCCGACGATAATCGCCATCGCCATTCCCAGCCGCCATTTGGCGATGATCCAGCCAAGCACGATACCCAGAATGACCGACAGGACGAAGTGAACCATCATCCCGACCATCACGATCGCGAAATCAAAGGTCGCTGGCGGGGGGAGAACGCCTTTGCCCATTACGATGGCCGCCATCATTCGTGGCGGCCCCCAGACCATCCCGTTGCCGATGGCGGCGATCAGGGCCATCTCCATCATCACAAAGACGATTCCTGCGATTATCCCGGCCCAGATCGCCGGCTTCAGGTGCAATTTCTCGGTCATGGCTTCTCTCCTGTCATCTTTCGATCGGTTGGATGATCGGCATTTGAGCTTCGTTTTGAATTGCTGGCTTGCGCGATGAATCCCGGAAGCTTCTGGGATCGTCGCCATAGGCGGCGCGGAAAGCCCGGGAAAAATAGCTGCGGCTGGCATAGCCGACGGATAGCGCCACAATCTGAACCGGAAGGCGCGTCGCCCGAAGCAGATTGGCGGCCCGGTGCAGCCGAACCTGACGCACCAGATCCATAGGTGGACGATGAAAGGTTTCGGAGAAGCGCTCTGCGAAAAGCGATCGGCTCATGCCGCTCCTTCTGGCAAGCTCCTCGAGGCTGTGATCGCGCGCAGGATCTTCGAGGATCGCCAGCAGCGCCCGGGTCAGTCTTGGATCGACCGCGCCGATCAGCGCCACGAGGCTCAATTCGCCGCGCTCCATCTGCTGCCGGATCGCGAGTACGAGGCATTGCTTCATGATCGCCTCGGCCAGCGGCCGGGTACCAAAGCGGGGCTGTTCCAGTTCGGCGTTCATCGATTCAAACGCCGCGCGAATAACGCGGCTTTCGGACAGATCCTCCGCGACCGGTTCGCGAAAACGCTCGAACAGGTCAATGCCTTCGCAATCGGCGTCGATATTGCCGCACGCGGTCACCAGCGCCTCGTCTGCGGTGTCCGTCGCAATTCGCATGAAGCCGTCGCCGTAAGACTCAGCACTGTCTTGCCAGACGGTCGGCTCGCATTTGTCCGAATCCGGGGTGAACAGATCGTGCTCAATTTTCTGAGGCATGAATACGATCATGCCGCGCCGGACAGGCAATGCGGGCGCGTCCCCGACCTGCAGCAGCCCCCTGCCGCGAAGGATATAATGCACCAGAACATTGTCCATCGGGGGAATTCGAAGCCGCACGCCCGGATTTACTTCGCACAGCGCCAGCGCGTGCAACCGCACGTCGAGCAGGCAAAGCATCTTTTCGATCAGTTCGGCTTTCATCACACCCTTAGCGGGCCACCCCTTGCGGTTGTTCCCGTGCCGGACGATAAGGCACGTCTATCGGAATCAAGAGCACCGCCGTCGACCCAATCGCCGGCTATCGGTGAGCCGGTTGTCGGCCCGGTTTGGCGCAGTCAGGCGGTTGTTTGGTGCCCTGACGTCCGGGAAGTGCATCCTATCGTCCCGTGCGGGAACAACGCTCGCTCCGCCAGATTGATCCCACAGCACGCAATCTTGGTCCTGGGCTCCAGGCCCGGCCAGACAGGATACGAAAGGACCGCCGCATGCGCGCCCAGACCGCAGAGCCCGACACTTACAAATATGATCATGTTCGCTCGCAGACGCTGATGTCCGACATGAGTTTTCGGCCCACCGCTCCCCGGCCCGGTGACCGCCTGCCGGATTTCGCGCTCCTCACCACTGACGGAACGCGGCTTTCGTCCGAGACGCTGCTTGGAGCAAAGCCGCTGCTCCTGGTACCGGGTTCCCTGACGTGTCCAATGACCAAGGCTTCGGCGCCGATGCTGAAGCGACTCCACGCCGAATTTGGCGAGCGTGTGCAGATGGTGCTGCTCCATGTGCGCGAGGCTCATCCGGGCGAACACCGGGAGCAACCCCATTCGTTCGAGGAGAAAATGGAACATGCAAAGCAGCTTCAGGCGCGTGAAGCCTTCCCATTTCCAGTTCTCGTGGACGATGATGACGGATCGGTACACCGGAGTCTGGATGAAAAGCCAAATTCGGCATGGCTCGCCGATGCCCGCGGCATCATCATCTACCGGGCCTTATGGGCCGGAGACGAAAGCGGTCTGAGGCAGGCTCTGGAAGCGGCCGTTCGCGGCGAGAAGCCTGCGAAGCCGGAAAGCACCCGAAGGCTCGCGCCTATGGCCGAGGGTATCGGCGTGATGCAGGAGACGCTGCGGGAAGCCGGACCCCGCGCGCAGCGCGATCTGATCAAGGCCGCTCCACCGATGGCAGCGATGGCCTGGATTGCAGACCGGTTTCGCCCGCTTTCTCCCAGAACCAGGGGATATGCCGCCATGGGCACGCTGGCCGCGCTCACGGCAGGTGCCGTCGCGGCGACAGTCCGCGCAATCCGCCATTGAGGACAGACC
This sequence comes from Allopontixanthobacter sp., assembly GCF_034376665.1. Classification (NCBI taxonomy): domain Bacteria; kingdom Pseudomonadati; phylum Pseudomonadota; class Alphaproteobacteria; order Sphingomonadales; family Erythrobacteraceae; genus Allopontixanthobacter; species Allopontixanthobacter sp. The sequence goes on from NZ_JAXMJI010000068.1 coordinate 10,952, forward strand.
GGAGCCACACCGGCAGCGTCGCCGAAAATGATGGCGCGTTGACGCCTGACCCGTTGATTGCAGCAGACTGCCGGGAAGCCGACGGCATAGGCGGAGCAGTGCCAAAAATTTCGGATTACGCGCTGATTGGCGATTGCCGGACCGCGGCGCTTGTTTCGCGCAGTGGATCAATCGATTGGATGTGCCTGCCGGATTTCTCCAGCCCGTCCGTCTTTGCGGCCCTGATCGACCCGGAAAAGGGAGGCCGTTTCGCTATCACGCCGCTCTCGCCGGTTCACTCTGAGCGCCGCTATGTGCCGCATACCGCGGTTGTCGAAACGATAGTCACCACGGGAACCGGGACTGTGCGGATCAGTGATTGCCTCTCGGTCGGAGATTGCGCCAGTCTCCAGCCGCAACGGGAGCTCCTCCGCGTGGTGGAAGGGCTGGAAGGGCGCGTCACCCTGGACGTCCATTTCGATCCCAGGCCAGGTTATGCCAAAATTCAGGTGCCGGTTCGCAAGGTGGGCACTGGCGCCTTCACGTGCAGTTCCGGCAATGAGCATCTGCTGCTGCGCTGCGATGTATCGCTGGATCATGATACGAATGGGCGCGGAATGCGGGGCCAGGTTGCGCTTTCAGCGGGCGAGCGTGTTTGTTTTTCCTTGTCCTACGTCAGCGGCGATCCGGCAATCATCCTGCCACTCGGCGACCTTGCTGCCGAGCGACTGGAACGAACGGCACGGTGGTGGCGCGACTGGTCGCAATCCTGCACTTATGAAGGCGTGCACCGGGAGGCGGTGCGCCGCAGTGCGATCACGCTGAAGCAGATGACCTTTGCCCCGTCGGGGGCGGTAGTCGCCGCGCCGACAACTTCGCTGCCTGAAGCAATCGGAGGGACCCGCAATTGGGATTATCGCTATTGCTGGCTCCGCGATGCCGCCTTGACCATGCGCGCGTTTCTCGGGCTCGGGCTACTGGATGAAGCCGGGGCTTTCCTCCGATGGCTCCTGCACGCGACCGCGCTCACCCAGCCGCGGCTCAACATCATGTACGACATTTACGGTCGCACTGATCTTAACGAAGAAGAGCTGGATCATCTTGCGGGATACCGCGGGTCCGGTCCGGTCCGGATCGGCAATGGTGCACACGATCAGATTCAGCTCGACGTCTATGGCGGGGTCATATCTGCAGCGGTGGAATTTGCGATGGCTGGCGGACGATTGCAGCGCGATCAACTGAACTTGCTCGCCGGGTTCGGCAGGACCGTCTGCGCAATTTGGCGCGAGCCCGACCACGGCATCTGGGAGATACGCGGCGAGAAGCGCCATTATACGTTCTCGAAACTCATGTGCTGGCTCGCTCTGGACTGTCTCCTGCGCCTCGCCGACACAGATCCGGTTTCGATCGACAGAAAGGTCTTTGAACGAGAACGCGACGCAATTCGCGAAACGATCGAGACACGGGCCTGGAGCGAAAAACTGGGGTCCTATTCCGGCGCGCTCGACGAGGAATGGCCCGATGCCTCGCTGCTGCTGATGAGTTGTCTGGGCTATACAACTGCCGCTGCGCCCCGAATGCGCGCCACCGCCGACCGGATCAGGGATGTGCTTGGCTGCGACGGGCTTATCTATCGCTATGAGCACGGCCGGGACGGATTCGAGTCCCGGGAAGGGGCGTTCGGCATCTGCAGCTTCTGGGCTGTCGACAATCTGGCGATGCGCGGAGACTTGCAGGAGGCGGAGGACCTGTTCTGCGAATTGCTCGATCGCAGCAACGATGTCGGCCTCTATTCGGAGGAGATCGATCCTGGCAATGGGGAGTTTCTCGGCAACTTCCCGCAAGCCTTCACTCACGTCGGACTGATCAACGCGGCGATCGCACTGGAAATTGCCAAACGGGAGAAGCGGGCGTGAACTCGCTGCCGCCGCTGCTGGACATGGCTATCTGGGGCCTTGCCGGAACCATTTCGATGACGGGTATCCTCTTCGCCGCGAACGGTCTCGGTCTCTCGCGTCTGAGCATTCCCTTTCTCGTGGGAGGCATCTTCACTGCGAACCGGCAGTGGGCCAATTTGATCGGCTTTGCTCTCTACCTCGTCGGGGGATGGGGTTTCGCGCTGTTCTATTTTCTCTTCTTCTCGAGCATCGGCATCTACAGCTGGTGGATCGGAGCGGCGGTTGGTTTTCTGCACGGGCTGTTTTTGCTGGTCGCGGCCCTTCCGCTAATGCCTTTCGTGCATCCACGCATGGCTTCGAGCTACGACGCCCCTGTCGCTCGCCCGCAGCTCGAACCGCCCGGATTTCTCGGGCTGCATTATGGCGGCGGTACCCCGGCAGCTGTGCTTGCGGCGCAAATCATCTACGGGACGGTTCTCGGAGGGCTGCCCCAACTTGGCCTGACCGCGCCTTGAATTCGGAACGCAGAGCGGCCGCGAACATTGCGAACAAGAGACAAGGGTTCAGTTTGAAGGTGTGATGTCATGGAAGCGATCGGAAGCAAGCGTTGGGTCATCCCCGAAGGCTACATACCTCCGGCGAGCATGGCGAATGGCGACCGGGCGCTGCTGAGTCACGAAACGGCCTGCTTGCTCAACACCGGCGACGCCGACGCCCATGTGCGCATTACCCTGTTCTTCACCGATCGCGAGCCTGTGGGACCTTATGAGATCACGCTCGGTGCGCGGCGGACCCTGCACCTGCGCTTTAACGATCTCGACGATCCGGCACCGGTCCCTCCGGGAGAAGACTACGCCAGCGTGATCGAAAGCGATGTCCCGATTGTGGTCCAGCACACGCGATTGGACAGCCGGGCGGCGGAGGTATCGCTGCTCTCGACGATGGCCTATCCGGCGGACTAGAGCGGCAGCTCGTCCTTCCTGATCAGGATGTCTCGCGATAGCCGGTCGAGCGTCGGTACTCCGTATTGGCCGATCTCGTTCATCATCTCGGTCTTCAACAACTCTATGGCCTTGGCAACGCCATCCGCCCCGAAAGCGCATAGCCCGTACAGGATTGCGCGGCCGGCGAGCACAGCGTCTGCGCCGAGTGCCCGCGCCTTCAGTATATCGCTCCCGCGCCGGATGCCGCCCGTCACGTAGAGCGCGATCCGATCGCCAACCATCTCGCGAGCGCGCGGCAGGATGTCGAGCGGAGAGACCGCCCAGTCCGCTTGCCTGCCGCCATGGCTGCCGAGGATTACCCCGTCCACTCCGCTGTCGATCGCGCGCGCAACGTCCTCAAGGTTCAGAATGCCCTTGATGAAAAGCGGCTTCTTCCAGCGCTGGCGAATCTTCGCGACATCGGACCAGTCGAGATCGCGCCGCATTTGCTCGCGGATCCAGAAGGCGCTGTCGAAGAACCCCCGGTGTGCTTTGGGGATGAAATCGATCACATTGACGAACGCAGGCATTCCCCGACCGAGCGTGGTTGCCAGCCAGCGCGGGTGAAGCGCGGCATCGAAGATGGTCGACAAGGAAGGTCGATCGCTGGCGTCGCGAGTGCGGCTGTCCCATTCGCGCTGGCCGAAAATTTGCGAATTGGTGGTCAGCACCAGCGCTTCGCATCCGGCCTTGTCCGCGCGGTCGACCAGTTCCTGCCAGATTTCCTCGCCGCCAAACACATAGAGCTGCCACCAGTGCCGCAATTCGGGAACTCCGGCGACACCTTCCATCAGGTCGTTCGACATCGTGCTCTGGATGAATGGTACGCCCGCCAGGGCCGCACCCTGCGCGAGCGCCGTATCGGCAGGGCGAACGAAAACGCCATTGAGTCCGGTCGGTGCCACCGCCAGCGGAAGGGGTGCCTTGCGGCCGAGAATCTCCACCGAGACATCGCGCTGCGATTCGTCGACCAGCGTGCGTGGCATCACCCGCCATTCGGCAAAAGCCTCGCGTTCGCGCGCCAGCGTCGCTTCTTCGCCCGCGCCGCCTTCGAGATATTCGAGCACAAAGCGCGGCATCAGCTTATGCGTACGGGCACGCAGATCCTCGATAGAGCGAACCCGGCCAAGATGAGGGCCAGTATAATAACGCCGACGGGGCGATCCGGCGAATTGCGCAACTGACGGACCGAAAGCTGGCATCCTTGATCTCCGAGCAGCGGTCACGCTGGCGTCCCCGCATGGCGACTCCGGCTCGGTGTCCGGGACAGTATTTCCGCGGGGCGCCCGCTGAAACTGCAGGGTAGGCAGGCTGTGCGGCGCCCGCCAGACACACGCCGTGCCTCTGAAACCGAAATGCGTGCCGGATCATCCATCTGAGGATGCATCTGCGCTATCGGACGCAATGTCTTCGAGACTGAGCCTGTCGCATCCGCCGCTCGGCCATTCCTCAGCCACCCTCGCGAAAGGCAGGGTACAGGCGCATGCCGCCGTCGACGAACACGGTCGTGCCCACAACGTAGTCAGACTGATCGGATGCGAGCCATACCGCCACATTGGCCACGTCTTCCGGCTCGCCGACCCGGCCGTAGGGGATCAACTGGAGCAGATCCTCACGCGCGCCCTTGCTCTCCCAAGCGTCCCGATTGATGTCGGTCTTGATGGCTCCGGGCGCGATGGCGTTCACCCGGATTTTCTCGCTTGCAAGCTCCTGCGCCATGCTTTCCATAAGAAGCTTCAACCCGCCCTTGGCGGCTGCGTAGTTTGCATGACCGGCCCAGGGTATTACCTGGTGTACCGAACTGGTGAAGATCACTTTTCCCAATGCTGCCGAGCGATGCTGGTCAAGCCCCTGCTTGCGGAACCGGCGTACGGCGTTCTGCGCGCAGAGAAACTGGCCTGTGAGATTGACATCGATTACCTCGCGCCACTGCTCGAGACTCATCTCGGTAAAGGCGGCGTCGCGCTGGATCCCGGCATTGGCGACGACGATGTCGATGCCGCCCAGCTGCTTATCGGCTGCGTCGAACAGGCGCTTGCAGTCATCGGGCTTGGAGACATCGGCCTGGACCGGGACGGCCCGCCCTCCGTTTGCCTCGATCCCGGCCGCGATACGTTTGGCGTCCTCTTCTCCGGAAAGGAAATTGACCACCACAGCTGCTCCGGCGTCAGCCAGAGCCTGAACGATTGCCTCGCCGATGCCGGAATTGCCGCCAGTAACGAGTGCGCGCTGGCCTTGAAGTAGCTGGGCGGTCATGAGCTTCTCCTGAAGCAGAGCATGGCTGAACTTGGTCGGCCAAACCTATTCATCTCAACGGGCCCGCGGCCAATCACCAGCGTCGCCGCCAAGTTTCCAAAGCCCAGCCAAGACGTTATTTCTCCAGGTTCCATAGATCACCTTTTGCCTGCCGTGATTCTGGAAAAACGGGCGCTGCACGAGTAGGTTCCGTGCCGCGCGATGCTCGTGCCGACCATGACGCCGATCTCCGCCGACTCTTTGGGATTGGAAGAAAATCGAGAGCAGCTGCCTCCGGCGCGCACGGTCATGGCCTCTGGCAGCGATCCTTGCCAAGGTTGCGTTTGCCGTCAATATGAGCGCCAGCTTGGCAGGATATAGCGTCGTTTCCCTGCTCGTTGAAAACCAGGGGGCCGCAATGGAGCGATATCTTTCTGCAATAGCTGGAATGGCAATGGGTTTCATGTTGATGGGGGCTACAGATGATGGACCCATTGATGCGGATTCGCGCGAATGGTGGTCGCTGGCGAGCGCCCTGTCGGGCGATGAGATGGAAGGTCGTGACACAGGCTCCGGCGGACATGAACGGGCTGCGCGGCTGATCGCAGATCGGCTGGCAGCGGCGGGCCTTGAGCCCTTGGGGGATGATGGCACATGGTTCCAGCGTATCGATTTCGAGGAAGTGGGTGTGCCAAGCGCGACATTGCGCGGCGCCGGCGGTGAGCTTGCCTTTCTTGACGAATTCACTGTCTCTCCCGATGTGGCCTTGCCCGCCCATCTGGCTGCGCCCATCGCATATCGCGGATATTGCGCTCACGATGCGTTAGGGGATGTCACCGGCAAATTGGTGATCTGCCATGGCACTCGGCGATCCGGGCTTACCACGGCCGCCGAACGCGAGGCCGCGGTGCGTGCTGCTGGCGGCGTGGGCATGGCGACCATTGTTGATCCGGGCTTCAGCGTTGAACCGCCGCGTTGGCCCTTTGCCTTTGCAAGATCGGTGTATCGCAAGGGTAATCTGCCCGCACCCGATCCATTCGTGAAACTTGGCATCAATGCGGACGCGCTGGGCAAATTACTTGGCCGCGATGCCGCACGATTGGTGTCCGACGGATCCGCAGGGCTTCCTTTGCCTGACATCGACAGCGGAACGGCAACGATGAGCTTCACCATCCGCACAGCGCAATATCCCTCATCTAACGTAATTGGGATATTGCCTGGCACGAATCCGGCGCTGGCCGACCAGGCAATCGTGCTGGGCGCGCATCTGGATGGCTATGGCTTTGGCCGCGCAGTTGATGGTGATGCAATTTACAACGGGACCTTGGATAATGCGGCCTACGTAGCGCTGATCGTGCACCTGATGGAGAGTCGCGAGCGCAAAGGTTATGCTCGCCCGATTGTCGTGGGGCTTTGGACCGGCGAGGAAAAAGGGTTGCACGGATCGGAATGGTTTATCGAGCATCCAACCGTCCCGCTTGAACAAATTGCGGCCAATATCAACCTTGATCAACTGCGCCCGATCTTCCCGCTTGAACTGATGACCGTGCACGCTCGTACCGATACCAGCTTGGGTCAGGATGCCACTGCGATCGCAACGGCGATGGGTATCCGCTTGCAAGATGACCCCGAACCGGAACGCAATTTGCTGCGCCGTAGCGACCATTGGACCTTTCTTGAGGCGGGTATCCCGGCGATTAGCTTCGTATTCGGCTATGAACCAGGCAGCCGGAGCGAGGAAATCTACCGTCAGTGGTATCGCACGGGCTATCATCGGCCACAGGACGATTTGGTCCAGCTGGTCGACTGGCAGGCAGCGGCGGACTTCAACCGGTTTTTTTACGCGCTGGTTGATCGTGTGGCAAACAGGTCAGAAGCCCCGTCATGGCAGCAGGGCACCACCCTGCGCCCCGCTGCCATGAGTGTTGGAAAATAGCAAAGCGCAGCTATTCAGAGCCCAACGGCTTTCCGACATCGAAGCGTCACGAATTGCGAGCCGTCGTTCGGCGGCGGCAGCAATGACAAGTGCTGATGATTTGAAACGACACCGGGCGGGAAAGCTTTGCGGGCGGATGCCATCGCATCGCTTGTGATTAGCTGCGCGGTGTTAACCGGCGCTATGTCACCCGTCGGGGTGCCCTGAGGAGCGCAGCGGCTCAGATCCGAAGAAACGGGGGCAGGCGACAACACCTGCCCCGTGTATAATCACATACGATACGTCAGGCGAACGTAACCGAATTGGCCCGGAAGATCGTAGGTTGAGGGATCATAGTTCGGCCCGGTGCAGCTGAAACAGGCCGGCGGATCGGTGTCGAAGACATTGAGAACGCCGACCGTAAAGCGGAATGCCTCGTCCATGAACCGGGGTGCAAAGCTGACCTGGATATCACCATAGAACCGCGACGCCAGCTTCTTGCCATCGCTCTCCTCCACACTGTCGATGTAACGGCCGGTGAACGCGGCATCGAGCCCGCCCATCGCCCATGACAACACACCCGTCCCCTTGAATTTGGGGTAGGACTGGTCGGGGAACCCGCGGGTCGTTCCGCGGAAGTCGATGGTGGCCGTCCCTGCGTCCGTCGGGAAAGTTTCTTCATACTTGTCAAGGAAGTTGCCGTTGAGCGAGAGTCCAAAACTGCCCGCGCCTGTCTCCCCTGACCGGAAGTTGAACGTCGCATCGATGCCGGCGGTCTTGATCTCCCCGATGTTCTGCAACAGCCCGCGGATGCTCGAAATGAACCCGCTGGCGGTTCGGGTGATGTTACCGCAGGCCAGCGGATCGGCAAGCTGTGCGCAGCGGGACAGCGTCACTTGCGGGTTGATCGCCGAAATCGCTCCATCGACAGTGATATTATAATAATTCAGCTCGAGGCTAAGATCGCTGATCAAACCTCCACGCGCCCAATCGGGACTATAAACTGCCCCGACCAGCCAGGTTTCGGATGTTTCCGGCTGGAGCGCGGAATTGCCCCCAGTCAGTGTCGGGAGCTGGCCGCCGGTCGGTTCCTGGAAGCTTCCGTCGGCCGGAACGCCATTGGCGATACAGTTCGTCCGTACAGTTGCGCTGGTCTGCCAGGGCGAACCGGCGACATTGGTACAAGGATCGTCGATCGGCGCGTCGGCGCGCGACTGCGCCCCGAACAATTCGCCGAGCGCAGGGGCCCGGAAGCCCTCTGCAAAGGATCCGCGCAGCAACAGATCCGTCACCGGCTTCCACAATACCGTTCCTGTAAAGCTGGTGTTGGAGAATCCCGTCGAATAGCGGGCATGGCGAACCGCACCATCAAACTCGAGCTGCTGGAAGAAAGGCATGTCGGCAAGGAGGGGTACGCGCAATTCGCCGTAAAATTCGTCAGTGTTGAACTTGCCCGACGCAGCTTGCGCCGGAATGTCGGCGCTCAGACCCGCCTGGACGATAGGATCGGGCGTGAACGAGCCCTTCTGGTAACGGTGCTCATAACCCACTGCGAAGGCGACTGCGCCGCCTGGCAAGTCGAACAGTTCGCCCGTCAGGTTCGCGGTATAATCTTGCAGCCGCTGGTCGCTTTTGGCCCGCTCGTCGAACGCGATGAATGCAAGCATTTCCTGGGTAATTGATCCTTCGCCGCCGAAAATGTTCAGCGGGACGCAAGAACCGGTGCAATTCGCTAGAGGTCCGAGTGCTTGCGCGACCTTGGCTGCGTTGACGTTGCCCGTGAACAGCTGACTCGCATCATTCAGGCCCAGCACCCCGTTGATATCCCAGTAGAAATTGCGCCCGCCAAGCTCGAACCGGCCATCGAGTGTCGCCGCCATCGTCCAGGTGTCGACGGACTGGTTAAAAGTGCGCTGGCCGGCTTCGACCAGGCGGCGAGCAATGAAGCTGTAGGTCGCCGGCTGCCCGTTGGCACCCGAATTGAGCGTGATGCCAAAGGGATTGAAAGGATTGGTGACATCGATCGAAACGGTGTCGAGGAGATTGCCGTTGCCCGCATCGGGGCCGAGGAAAAGCGGAATGAAAGCGGCTTGGTTTTGTGAATTTCGGTGATTGTAGATCAGGCGGGTGCGCAGGTTCACATCCTCACTCACTTCGACCTTGGCGCTGAGCCAGGCACCGTACCGCTCCGAGGGCGTCAGCAGGAGGTTGAACGGCGCGAAATTGAACCGGTCGGCGCTGGTGAAGGACCTGAAATCACCACCCACCAATGTCGGATCGAAGACGCCGCGCGTGTTCAGCGGTGAGTTACGAACTGTCACGCTGCCGCCTGCAGGCAGGGATGGATTGCCCGGGTTGAACACGATGCGCCCGTCGCGGGACGCCGAGGAGCAACCTCCGATCGGGTCCGTACAGCTCGTCTGACCAGGGTTTGGAAATTGGGTCTGATCCCGATCTGCAGTCAGCACCTTCTGCTGGTCGACGTAATCGAAACCCAGCGCGACCGAAATGCCTGGGCCGCTGGTGCCATAGCTCAAGCTGAATTCGGTCGTTTCGCCATCCCCTTCGGACAGGTACTGTCCGTATTTGGCAGATCCGCGGAAACCGTCCTGCTGTGTTTTGGTGATGATATTGACGACGCCGGCGATCGCATCTGAGCCATAGAGCGGGGATTGGCCTGATTGCAGGACCTCGATCCGCTGGATCATGCTCTGCGGGATGGAGTTGAGGTCGATCGTCGAAGGTATACCGCTCGCCGCAGTGGCCGGGACATAACGCAACCCGTCAACCAGCACGAGCGTCCTCTTGGCGAGCAGATAGCGCAGGTCGATCTCGGCCGTGCCGGCACCGACGCCGCCACCATCCTGCGGATTCCCGATATTGCCCGAATTGTTGACCTTGGTATTGAGACCACCCGAAGCGCTCGGCAGGCGCTGAAGGATGTCGGCGACCGACGAGAGGCCAGTCTGCTGAAGCGCGCTCTCGTCAAGACTGATTACCGGCGATGGATTATCGAGCGGATCGCGGCGGATGCGTGAACCGGTGACAATAATGGTATCGGCAGGGTCTTCCACGGAAGTATCTTCGCTGCCAATTTCGACGGCCTGGGCATGAACGAGTGAAGGCGCACAAAGGGCGAGCGTAGAGGTACCGAAAGCCAGCAGAAGAGAACGGCGCATGAGATGGTCCTTAGCGGTGAGATTAGGTTTGCAGAATCGCGCAAATTTGCTTTTTCGAAAAGCTATATTGCTAATCAATATCGGAATTCTGCTATTCTGTGACAATTCGGGTACAGCGTCTCAGACACGCAGGCGGCTTATGAATTCAACTGCGCGGCAGCGAAAGAAGCCAGCTGGCTGATGCGGGAGCTGAAACGGATCGAGCTTCAGCTTGCTCGATCCTCCCGTTCCAGATGACCAGAAATAATGCGAATAGTTTTTTTCGTTCGTTGTAACGAACTGCGACCTTTCCCCGAAACTGTGGCTGTGAGGACTGTGGGCCTCGACGTTTTTATGAGAAGGAATGCGATATGGTTTCGATGAAATTTGCCGGGGTTGCCGGCGCGCTTGCCACTGCAGCCTTGCTGGCCGCCTCGCCGGTTACCGTGTCGGCCGCTGAAGCGGGCGCGAAGGAAAAGTGCTTCGGCGTGGCGCTGAAGGGCAAGAACGATTGCGCGGCAGGGCCCGGCACCAGCTGCGCCGGCACCTCGAC
>NZ_JAXMJI010000069.1:0-14678 GCF_034376665.1 Allopontixanthobacter sp.
GCCAATGGCGGGCTTGCCGGCCAGCTGGATCTGGCCGCGCCAACCATCCGCGCGATCAGCGACGCGGCGGCAGCGGCTATCGGCGGTGCGACAGTTTTAACGGTCAATACCAGGCTCGGTCAGAACGACGGGGCGGTCAACGACGCGGGCTATTTCTCCGCCGCGCAATTATCCTTCACCGTGGAGGATGCGCTGCTGATCCAGAACAGCGGCGCAGGAACTGCCTTCGACGACCGGCGCGGGTTTACGGCGGACACCGTGCCCAGCGGCACCGCCAATCCCGCCGCGGTCCTCGTGGTCAACGGCACTGTCGGCGGGCTGACCGGGATCGATGCCCTGTCCGCCGCCGGTGTGCCGTCGCAGTTCGATCCCGGCTCGACCATCAACGGATGCTTTATCGGCAACCCGGCGTTCTGCGGCATCGGCCCGGGTTTCCGCACTCCGGTTCCCGGCGATCCGATCCAGGACCTGATCGAGGAGGAAATCGATCCGCGGGGTGACGACGAATCCGGCGGCGACGAACTGGGCGGCGACGAACAGGGCGGAGACGATCTCGGCGGCATTCTGGTCGATCTGCGCGATACCGTATCGCGCGAGGACGATCCGTTGCTCGATGATCCGGTTACCGGCGCGGGGAACGAGGATCTCTGGGTCTCTGGCCCGGATTGCGAAGGGGTGGACGCCGACAGCGAGGCCTGCCGGGAGCCGGCCGAATAATCCGGCCCCGGACCACTGCAATCTTGACCGCCACCTTGCGCTGCGTGCAAGGCGCGCAGCCATGACCCAAGCGCCGCTTCGACTGTTCAATTCGCTCACCCGCAGCCTGGAAACCTTCACTCCGGTGCATGCCGGGGAGGCGCGCGTTTATACCTGCGGGCCGACGGTCTATAATTACCCCCATATCGGCAATATGCGCGCCTATGTTTTCGCCGATGTGCTGGGGCGTACGCTCAGCTGGAAAGGCTACAAGCTTACCCATGTGATCAACATCACCGATGTGGGCCATCTGACCGACGATGCGGATTCGGGCGAGGACAAGCTGGAGAAGATGGCGGCGGAAAAGGCGCAGGATATCTGGGATATCGCGCGCCATTATACGCAGGCCTATTGGGACGATGTGAAGGCGCTGAATATCCGTCAGCCTGCGCATTGGTCCATCGCCACCGATTACGTGCCGCAGATGATCGAATTCGCGAAAAGCATAGCGGAGGAACATTGCTACGAACTGGAGAGCGGCCTCTATTTCGACACCTCGACGGTCAAGGATTACGGGCGGCTCGCCCGCGCGGTGACGGAGGATGGAGAGGGCCGGATCGATACCGTAGAGGGCAAGCGCCACGCCGCCGATTTCGCAATCTGGCGCAAGACCCCGGCGGGCGAGAAGCGCCAGATGGAATGGGACAGCCCATGGGGCCGCGGCGCGCCGGGCTGGCATCTGGAATGCTCGGTGATGGGCGAAAAACTGCTCGGTTTTCCGTTCGACATTCACACCGGCGGGATCGACCACCGCGAAATTCACCACCCCAACGAGATCGCCCAGAACCAGGCGTTCTGCCATTCCGATGTAAGTGGCGCGAACATCTGGATGCACAACAATTTCCTGGTCGAGCGGACCGGGAAAATGTCCAAATCCAGCGGCGAATTCCTCCGCCTGCAATTGCTGATCGACAAGGGCTACCACCCGCTGGCCTACCGCATGATGTGCCTCCAGGCGCATTACCGCAGCGAGCTGGAATTTTCGTGGGAAGGTCTGCAGGCGGCGTTTGTGCGGCTCAAGCGGATGGTGATGATTGTTGGGGGCTCAAAATTTAAGGTAGAACCTTCCGTCCTTAAGGAATTGCTATCGCGAGATCCGCTTGTATTGCGCGACAGACTTGAGCAGGTTTCGTTGAGAGCATTGGAAAAGTTTGAGGGCGCGGTTTCGGACGACCTTAATACTGCCGAAGCGCTGGTCGCTTTTGAAGAAGCCATTGGACTTAAGGGCGCTGCCTTCATCGACAGTATTGTGATTTCAACTTTGCTCATGGACTCTGTCCTCGGCCTCAACCTGCTGAACCTCTCCCGCGCCGACCTGCGCATCCGCCCTAAATCCGCCGCCATCACTGAACCCGAAATCGAAGCCGCGCTCGAGCGCCGCAAGGAAGCGCGCGCGGCGAAGGATTTCGCCACTTCCGACGCCATCCGCGATGAACTCACGGCTAAGGGAGTCGAAGTGATGGACGGTGATCCGCTGGGCTGGGACTGGAAGCTGTGAGTGGCCCCTCCGTCAGCGCTCCGCGCTGCCACCTCCCCAACACAAGTTGTCGGGGAGGAATTTTTACGGGAGTCGAATAACCAATGACCATCGCCGTACTCAGCGCGCTTATCCGCCCGGCTCTTGAGCCGCATCTGCCCGATTGGGTGGAGCCGCACTGGTTCGCCTCCACCGAACAGTTGCTCGAACTGGTGCCGGAGGCGGAGATTGGTTGGTTCGACCTGTATGATCACGCGCCGATGGCCGAGGGCGTGCGCCGTGCGGAAAAGCTGAAATGGTTCAATTCCATCTATGCCGGTCTCGATTTCCTGCCGCTGGATCTGCTGGCGCAGAGCGGCGTGACGGTGACCAATGGCGTGGGGATCAATGCCATCACCATTGCCGAATACACCGTGATGATGATGCTCACCTATGCCAAGGGATACCGCGATGTCGTGCGCGCTCAGGACCGGCGCGAATGGCTGCTGGATTCGCCGGGCAAGATCGAACTGGCTGGCAGCAAGGCGCTGCTGCTGGGCTACGGCGCGATCGGCAAACTGATCGAGACGCGGCTGAAGGCATTCGATGTGGACGTGACCGTGGTGCGCCGTTCGGGCGGTGCGGACGGTACGCTCGGCCCTGATGAATGGCGCGCCCGGCTCGGCGAGTTCGACTGGTTTATTCTGGCGGTGCCAGCGACGCCGGAAACCGATGGCATGATCGGCGGACAGGAATTGGCCGCGATGAAGGATACCGCCGTGCTGGTGAACATCGCCCGCGGCACGGTGGTGGATCAGACGGCGCTGGTTACCGCGCTGCAGGACAAGACGATTGCCGCCGCGCTGCTGGATGTGACCGATCCCGAACCGCTGCCCGCCGATCATGTGCTGTGGACGTTGGAAAACGCCCACATCACCATGCATCTGTCGGGCCGCGCGCAGGATCAGATGTTCGCCCGTTCGGCGCAGCGGTTCCTCGAAAATCTGGACCGGTATCATCGGGGCGAGCCGGTGGAGCCGCGCTTCGACCCTGCGCGCGGATACTGATCCGTTCGGCAGGCTAGTCGGCGGGTGACTCCGGTGCCGGTCTTTGTTACGCAGGATGACTAGGGCGGAGGAGGCCGTGGAGCCCCGGTTTCGCTAGCGGTCGCGCCAAATTTGTCTGTCGGCATCCGTTCCGGACCGCTGACACTGGGGGAGATACGCGTTGTCCGACAAGATCAAAGCTTCGGAATTGTTCATCCAATGTCTGGAGGCGGAAGGCGTCGAATATATCTTCGGCGTGCCGGGGGAAGAAAATCTCGATTTCCTGGATTCGCTGTCGCGTTCCGAAACCATCAAGCTGATCCTGACCCGGCATGAACAGGGCGCGGGCTTCATGGCGGCGACTTATGGCCGCCACACCGGCAGGACCGGCGTATGCCTGGCGACGCTGGGCCCCGGCGCGACCAATTTCGTGACCGCCGCCGCCTATGCCCAACTGGGCGGGATGCCGATGATGATGATCACCGGGCAGAAACCGATCAAGAAATCGAAACAGGGCCGGTTCCAGATCCTCGACGTGGTCGCGATGATGGGGCCGATTACCAAATATGCCCATCAGCTGGCCGCGGGCGACAATATTCCCAGCCGGGTGCGCGAGGCGTTCCGCGTGGCCGAGGAGGAAAAGCCCGGTGCGGTCCATCTCGAACTGCCCGAAGACATTGCCGAGGAAAAGACCGACTCCCGGCCGATCCCCAAATCCATCGCCAGGCGCCCCTCGGCGGAGGTGAAGGCCGTGCGTCAGGCGGTCAAAGCCATCGAAGCGGCCAAGGCGCCGGTGCTGGTGATCGGTGCTGGCGCGAACCGCAAGATGACCGGGCGGATGCTTAATCAGTTCATTGCAAAGACCGGCATTCCCTTCGTCACTACCCAGATGGGCAAGGGCGTGATCGATGAACGCCATCCGCTGTTTCTCGGCTGTGCGGCGCTGTCGTCGGGCGATTTCTGCCACCGCGCCATCGAGGATGCCGATTGCATCGTGAATGTGGGGCACGACGTGATCGAGAAGCCCCCGTTCTTCATGAAGCAGAACGGGGTCACGGTGATCCATCTGTCCACCCGCACGGCGGAGGTCGATCCGGTCTATTTTCCGCAGATCGAAGTGATCGGCGATATCGCCAATGCGATCTGGCAGATCAAGGAGGACATCGTCCCGTCGGGCCGGTGGAAATTCGATCACATGCTCGAATACCGCAAGGCCGAAGTGGCGCATACGTCGGGGCTGGCGGACGATACCCGTTTTCCGATCTTCCCGCCGCACCTGGTCACCGCCACCCGCGCCGCGATGCCCGAAGAAGCGATCATCTGCCTCGACAACGGGGTGTATAAGATCTGGTACGCGCGTGGGTACACCGCCTATCTGCCCAACACCGTGCTGCTCGACAATGCGCTGGCGACGATGGGCGCCGGCCTGCCGTCGGCCATGATGAGCGCGATGATCTATCCGGACCGGAAGGTGATGGCGATCTGCGGCGACGGCGGGTTCATGATGAACAGCCAGGAAATGGAAACCGCCGTCCGGCTCAAACTCAACATGACCGTGCTGATCCTGCGCGATGACAGCTACGGGATGATCCGCTGGAAACAGGCCAATATGGGCTTTGCGGATTTCGGGCTGACCTATGGCAACCCCGACTTCGTCAAATACGCCGAAAGCTACGGCGCGAACGGTCACCGGGTCGAAAGCGCGGCGCATCTGGCGGAATTGCTGGCCCATTGCCGCGATACGCCGGGCGTCCATCTGATCGATTGCCCGGTCGATTATTCGGAGAACGACCGGATCCTGAACCACGACATCAAGGAACTTTCCGCAAAACTCTGAGCTTGTTCGGGTAACGGAGATTACCATGGTGAAATTGAAAGACGTCTATCCGCTGTATCTGAACAACAAGCCGGTGCAGCCCAACACCGACCTGGAAGTGCGCGACAAGTTCACCGGCGAGGTCGCGTTCCGCACTGCATTGGCTACGCCCGATGTGATTGAGGAAGCGATTGCCGGCGCGGTCCGGGCGGCGGAGCCGATGGCGCGGCTCGCCAGCTATGAAAAGCAGGACGTGCTGGCTCACTGCGTCACCCGGTTCAAGCAGCGGTTCGATGAACTTGCCTATGCGCTGTGTGTCGAGGCGGGCAAGCCGATCAAGGATGCCGAGGGCGAAGTTACCCGGCTGATCGACACCTTCCGCATCGCCGCCGAAGAAGCCACGCGCAATTACGGCGAGGTCCAGCCGCTGGATATTTCCGCGCGGGCCAAGGGCTATATGGGGATGTGGAAACGGGTGCCGATCGGACCGTGCAGCTTCATCGCGCCGTTCAATTTCCCGCTCAATCTGGCGGCGCACAAGATTGCCCCGGCGATTGCCATGGGCTGCCCCTTCGTGATGAAACCGGCCAGCCTGACGCCGCTGGGCGCGATCATCATGGGCGAGGTTCTGGCCGAATGCGACGTGCTGCCGGAAGGCGCCTTCTCGATCCTGCCCGCCAGCCGTGATGGAGCCGATCTGTTCACCACGGACGAACGGCTGAAACTCTTGAGCTTCACCGGATCGCCCAGCGTCGGCTGGGCATTGAAGGCCAAGGCGGGCAAGAAGAAGGTCGTGCTGGAACTCGGCGGAAACGCGGCGGTGATCGTGGACAAGGACGCCGACCTGCACCACGCGCTGGAGCGGATCATCTTCGGCGCATTCTACCAATCCGGCCAAAGCTGCATCGGGGTGCAGCGGATCATCATCCACGAAGATATTTACGGGTCCTTCAAGGATATGCTGGTCGAAAAGACCAAGTCGCTGGTCTCAGGCGATCCCAAGCAGCGCGACACCTTCATCGGCCCGATGATTTCGGAGAAGGAAGCTACCCGGCTGAAGGGGTGGATCGACGATGCGGTATCGGCCGGGGCCACGCTGCTGTGCGGCGGGGAGCGGGAGGGCAATATGCTGGAGGCGACCCTTCTGGAGAACGTGCCGCGGGATTGCGACGCCAGCCGCGAAGAAGCTTTCGGCCCGCTCGCCAACCTGTCCCGCTTCTCCGATTTCGGTGAGGCGATGGAGCAGGTCAACGACAGTAAATTCGGGCTTCAGGCGGGCATCTTCACCCGCGACATCCATCAGGTGCTGGATGCGTGGGACATGCTCGATGTCGGCGGCGTGGTGGTCAACGATGTCTCAAGCTACCGGGTCGACAATATGCCTTACGGCGGCGTGAAGGATTCCGGCCTCGGCCGCGAAGGCATCCGCTTCGCAATGGAAGACATGAGCGAAATCCGCAATCTGATCATCCGCCGCGAAAGCGCGGGGTGACCAGATCGCGGGGCTGGCTCAGGGCCGCGGCAACACCGTCAGCTTGTAAGGAATAAACAAAAACACTTCCGACGGGCCGGAGCGGGCCCATTGGACCGGTTTGTTGAGCCCCTCGACCTCGACCGCGTAATTTTCGCCCATTTGCGTCGTCAGTCGGTTCGCGTCCTCAGCAATTGCCGCAGTGATCTGCAGACGGAAGCTGTCGGGTCCGACCACCGAGAGGCTGGCATCGCCCGAACCGTCCATTTGTGCGCGCCCGTTCTCCGGCACGCTTTCGATGTAATCCGCGATCCGCTTTTGCGCTGCGATCCCGCTTTGCGCGTCCGACAGCCTGGCCTTGACCAGAAACGACACCCGCTGGCTGTCCGGCCGGTTGTCATTCATGAGGGTAAGCTCGTCCACATTCGCGATGGACAGCGGGGTCAGGATGTATTCGCCAAAGGCCAGCTCTACCCCGGCAATGCCAGCGCGCTTCACTGCTTCATTCAGCATTATGCGAATTTCACTCGCGCGCTGCTTGGGATCGCGCGTGTCGCCACTGATGGTAACTTTCTGCACCAGAAAGTCGGCGGTGCGGCGCAATCCGACGGCTGGCCGTTCGTTGTTATATGCGTCGTACTCGTCTTCCTCGAAGGCGATGCGCGAAGCGGTCACCATGATTTCCTGCGACTCGAGGTCCTGTGCGGCAGCCAACGTCGGTAGCTGGACCGTAAGGAACAAGGCCAGCAGTCCGAAAATTGAAGCACGCATCCGTTCTCTCCCCCATTGCTGCGCCAGATCGCTACGAAATCAGGGCGTTGTCAATCCTTCACGCATCCTGCAGCAGCAGCAATTCGGCCTTTACCACCAGCCTGACGTCTGGCAGCATTGTGTGATCGACCGACACGATCGCTGCATCGGCCACCAATTGGCCGGGGATGGCGAATTCGTGGTCAGGCAATTCGGCGATGAAACGTTCGCCGGCCTTCGCGGCTTCGATGCCCTCGAAGGCTAGTTCTACCGTGTGGCGCGCGCCGGAAAAGGTGATGCTGGCCCAGGCTTGCTCGGAATGGCGCAGGACCTGCGCTTTCTCCGCTGCGAGCGCGCACAGGGCTTCGCGCAATCTGTCCGCAGCGCTGCGGCGGGCATTGCGCGAAGGGCGGAGGTCGATCGCGGTTTCAACCGACATGGGGGTTCTCCTGCGCTGCGCCGTCCTGATACCGGGCGATGAATTGCTCCACCCGCCTGGCCGTTCGGGTGCGCGGCGTGCGGCCGTTGCGCAGGTCGAGGACAAAGCGCGGATCATGGGTGGCCAGGCGGCCGAATTTGGTGGCCGCCATGTCGGTTTGGCGGAGGAATTTCTCGATAGTACGAATGAGCATGCGGCCCTCATCAGTTCTTGGTTAGATTGGGACGGGTCGTCCGCTGATCCGGCTACCCGCTGAAGCGCTGGCGACTCGGCCAGCCCCCGATTCGTTGCCTTTCAAATCCTACTTGTCTAGGAAAAATACATCGTCTATGTAGGAAAAATGATGCGATCACATGAAAGCAGGACCATGGACCCGCGACAGCGGCTGCTAGCCTTGTCCCAGGAAAGAGGGGCCAGTCTGTCCGCTCTCTCCCGCCTGATCGGGAGAAACGAGACATATTTACAGCAGTTTATCCGCAAGGGCAGCCCGAAGCACTTGCTCGAGGGGGACCGCCGCACCTTGGCGGAGTTCTTTGGCGTGGCCGAATCGGAGATCGGCGGGCCGGAGGAAATTTCCTATAACCCATCGGTGAAGCTGCCATTGTCGGCGCAGGATCACGAATGGATTATGGTCCCGCGCCTGCCTCTCGGGGCTTCCGCCGGGCCGGGTTCGCTGTCCGCGACGGAGCTTCCGTTCGACAATTTCGGGTTCTCCCGGCGATGGCTGCGTGAACAGGGGCTGGAGGCCGCGCAGCTGTCTGCGATCCGGGTCGAGGGCGATTCGATGGAGCCGCTGCTCCGCGCCGGCGACGAAATTCTGGTGGACCGCGCTCCCCGCCCGTTTCGCGACGGGGTCCACGTGGTGCGGCTGGGCGATACGCTGGTGGTCAAGCGCGTGGCGGCGCTCGGCGCGGGGCGGCTATCGCTGCTGAGCCAGAACATGGCCTATCCCCCGGTCGAGGTCGGCGCGGACGAGGTGGAGATCATTGGCCGGGTGGTGTGGAAAAGCGGCCGGCTGTAGGGGCGGGCAGGGCGTCGGCGTTGCAATCCGGCTGAAGAAACGCCAGATCGCTGCCATGACCGAAGCCAGCACAGCTCAGACCAACCCGGCCCAAACCAGACAACCCCCAATGCGCGCGGCAATCCTGCCCGTCACTCCGCTGCAGCAGAATTGCAGCCTGATCTGGTGTACCGCGACCATGAAGGGCGCGCTGGTCGATCCCGGCGGCGATCTCGCCATGCTGAAAGCGGCCGTTGCAAAATCGGGCGTGACACTGGAGAAGATCCTGGTGACGCATGGGCACATCGACCATTGCGGCGAAGCGGGCGTGCTGGCGCGGGAACTCGGCCTGAAGATCGAAGGCCCGCACGAAGCGGACCGGTTCTGGATTTCGCGGCTGGACGAAGACGGCCGGAAATATGGCATCCACGGCGAAGTGTTCGAGCCCGATCGCTGGCTGTCGGACGGCGACACCGTCACCGTCGGCGATTTGACCCTGGACGTGATCCACTGCCCCGGCCACACGCCGGGCCATGTGGTGTTCTACCACGCCCCGAGCAAGTTCGCGATTGTCGGCGACGTGCTGTTCCAGGGATCGATCGGTCGGACCGATTTCCCGATGGGCAACCATCAGGATCTGCTCGACGCGATCACCGGAAAGCTATGGCCGCTGGGCGGGGACGTGACCTTTATTCCGGGGCACGGTCCGATCAGCACCTTCGGTCAGGAACGCAAGACCAACCAGTTCGTGAGCGATCACGCGCTGGCGTGAGGGCTTACAGCACCTGCAGCGGGATCAGCGTGGCAGCGATCGCCAGACCAAGCAGGGTGAGCATGGTGACCAGCGTGCCGATCATCCGGCCTTTGCCGAAGCGGCCATCGTCCATCCCCAGCCCGTGGGCGATCCGGCCGAGCATATAGATCGCCGCGACATAGGCGAGCCAGTTGCCTCCCTTGCCGGTCATCTCGATTGCCGCGATCAGGATCAGCACGAACGGGGTGTTCTCGACGAAGTTGGCATGGGCGCGCATCCGGCGGATCACCTTGTCGTTGCCGCCATCGCCGATGCTGACCTTTTCCGAGCCGCGCACTTGCCCCACGCGAATGCTGAGCCAGATGGCGAGGATCGCCGCCGCGGCGGCGGCAGTAAGCGTAACGGGTAGCAGCATGGATATTCCCCTGTGATTGGTTTCAACCTGCTACCGATATGCGCAGCGGCTTGCAACTGCCAGCGAATCCGCTATAGGCCGCGCCTTCGCCGTTAGGACGGATCAGGAAGTTGCGCAGGGTTGTCGGCCTTGTGCGATGTCCGACCTTCGCCTAGAGCGGCCCGTGAAACAGATAAACTTATAGAAGCAGGCTCCTCCAATGGCTGTCCCTAAACGTAAAGTATCCCCGCACCGCCGCGGCAACCGTCGCAGCCATGATTCGCTCAAGGTCGAGGCATTCCATGAATGCAACAATTGCGGCGAATTGAAGCGTCCGCATAACCTGTGCAATGCTTGTGGTCATTACAACGGTCGCGAGATCGTTGCGGTCGGACTCTGATTTCTCCAAGTAAACGGAGTACGCGCTGATGAGCCTTCCGCGTATCGCGATTGATGCGATGGGCGGCGATATCGGCGTGCGCGTGATGATCGACGGCGCGGCAGAGGCTCGCCGCCATCATGACCGCTTTAAATTCCTGCTTGTCGGTGACGAAGCGCGGATCCGGACCGCCCTGGAAGCACACCCCAATCTGCGCGAAGCGTCCGAAATTCTCCATTGCGAGGATGTCGTCGGCGGGGACGAAAAGCCCACCCAGGCCCTGCGCCGCGCCAAGACCACATCGATGGGCCTTGCGGTCAACGCGGTAAAGCGCGGTGATGCGGGGGCCGCTGTCAGTGCGGGAAACACCGGCGCGCTGATGGCGATGAGCAAGCTAGCCTTGCGCACCATGCCGGGAATCGACCGGCCCGCGCTGGCCGCGCTGCTGCCGACGCTTGGCGACAATGACGTGGTCATGCTCGACCTTGGTGCCAACACCGAATGCGATGCCCGCAATCTGGTGCAATTCGCAATCATGGGTGCCGCCTATTCCCGGATCGTCACCGGACGCGAAGCGCCGCGGGTGCGGCTGCTCAATATCGGCACCGAAGAAATGAAGGGCACCGACCAGTTGCAAGTCGCGGCGGCACAATTGCGCGCCGCCACCGGGCTGGCGATGACCTTTGACGGATATATCGAAGCCGACAAGATCAACCGCGGCGAAGTGGATGTGGTCGTCTCGGACGGTTTCTCCGGCAATATTGCCCTGAAGGCGATCGAGGGCGCGGCGCGGTTCGTGACCGATCTGCTGCGCAACGCCTTTACCAGTTCGCTGCGCTCCAAGATCGGCTTTCTGGTATCGCGGCCGGCCACCGAATTGCTCAAACACCATCTCGATCCCAACAACCATAATGGCGCGGTATTCCTCGGCCTCAACGGCGTGGTGGTGAAAAGCCATGGCAGCGCAAGCGCGGGCGGAGTCGCGAACGCGGTGATGGTCGCGGCGCGCTTGCTGGAAGAAGACCTGACCCAGCGGATCGCTGCAGATATGGCCGCGCTTGGCGAAGATCGCCTGCGCGAGGCGAAATGATCCGCTCGGTCATCTGCGGCAGCGGCTCTGCCCTGCCTGGCAAGGCGGTGACCAACGCCGAGCTGGCGGAGCGGGTCGATACCAGCGATGAATGGATTGTCGAGCGCACCGGTATCCGCCAGCGCTACATCGCTTCGGACGGCGAAACGACCGGCACTCTGGCGATCGAGGCTGCGCGCAACGCGCTTGCTTCGGCCGGGATGGAGCCTGCATCGATCGATCTGATCGTGCTGGCCACCGCCACGCCGGACCAGACTTTCCCCGCCACGGCCACCAAGGTCCAGGACGCCCTGGGCTGCAACGGCGGGATTGCCTTTGATGTCGCGGCGGTTTGTTCGGGCTTCCTGTATGCGATGGCGACCGCCGATTCGATGCTGCAAACGGGGATGGCAAAGCGCGCCCTGGTGATCGGCGCGGAGACCTTCAGCCGCATTCTCGACTGGGACGACCGGACTACCTGCGTGCTGTTCGGAGACGGTGCCGGGGCAATCGTGCTGGAAGCGCGCGAAGGCGACGCCGACGGTCCGGGCATCATCACTACCAAACTGCACGCCGACGGTGCACATTGTGAATTGCTGTATGTCGATGGCGGCCCATCCACCACCGGGACGGTGGGCAAACTCCGCATGAAGGGACGCGAGGTATTTCGTCATGCCGTGGTCAATCTGGCCGCAGTGCTGAGCGAGACGTTGAAGGATTCGGGCCTGACCCCCGATGATATCGATTGGGTCGTGCCGCATCAGGCGAACGCGCGGATTCTCGATGCTACGGCGCGAAAATTGAGCCTTGACCCGCAAAAAGTCATTGTAACCGTTGACCAACATGCGAACACTTCGGCAGCATCCGTGCCGTTGGCCTTCGATGTCGCAGTGAAAGACGGACGGATCAAACCCGGCGATCTGGTCATGTTCGAGGCCATGGGCGGCGGCTTTACCTGGGGCGCAAGTCTAGTCCGTATGTGACCGATGCACGCCTGCTATCCGAACGCAGCGGCAAACGCCGGGATTTCCGCATATTTCAGTGGCTTTCCGGTTGTTAAGTAGCAAGTTAACATGTATCATTTTGTCATTATTCATCGGGTCGCGCCTATGAAGAACAAGGAGAACGTGCATGATGCGTTCAGTGGGCACTCTGACCCGTGCCGATTTGGCAGAAACCATCAATCGCAAAATGGGATTTTCCCGCGCCGAGTCGCTTGGACTGGTCGAGGCGATTCTCGAAAAGATCTGCACGGCGGTGACGAACGGCGAAAACGTCAAGATTTCCGGTTTCGGCAGCTTTGTTCTTCGTGACAAGAAGGAACGGATTGGGCGTAATCCCAAAACCGGGGTGGAGGTTCCGATCACGCCCCGCCGGGTCATGACGTTCCGCGCCAGCCAGCTGCTCAAGGACCGCATAGCCAAGGAATGACCCCGATGAGCGCCCGATTCACTGACGGTAAGGACGAACGTGCCCTGCGCACGATCGGCGAAGTCAGTGCGGCGCTGGGGATCAAGTCTCATGTCCTGCGGTATTGGGAACAGCAATTTCCTTCGCTGCACCCTTTGAAACGCAGTGGCCGGCGGTATTACCGGCCCGAAGACATCACCTTGCTGGAAACCATCGACAAGCTCGTCAACCGCGAGGGCTATACGCTGAAAGGCGCGCAGCAGGTGCTGAAGGACGTGCATCGCGCGCCGCCTCCGCCCGGTCTGGACCCGGGCCATGTGGCCGCGGAACTGGCACCGGAAGTATCCTCCGCTGAATCGGGTACCAACCCGCCAGCCGATGTTCCTGCAGAAGTGATCGCCCGGCTGAAATCGATCCGTTCGACCCTTGCCAGGGCGCTCGAGGCCTGAAGGCGGACGGCTCGCCTAATTTCTCAAGCTGCAGCTATTCCGCGGCGAGCAACTCCTCTGCCGCGCCGAGGTCCACGCTGACCAGTCGCGAAATGCCCTGTTCGACCATCGTCACACCGAACAGCCGGTGCATCCGGCTCATCGTTACCGCGTTGTGCGTCACAATCAGATAGCGGGTATCGGTTTCCTGGGTCATCGCTTCCAGCAAATCGCAGAAGCGGTCGATATTGGCGTCGTCGAGCGGTGCATCCACTTCGTCCAGCACGCAGATTGGCGCGGGGTTGGTCAGGAACAGCGCAAAAATCAGCGCGATTGCGGTCAGCGCCTGTTCGCCCCCCGACAGCAGCGTCAGCGACTGCAGACGCTTGCCGGGCGGCTGGGCGTAAATCTCGAGGCCAGCCTCCAACGGATCGTCGCTGTCGATCAGCGCGAGGTGGGCCTGGCCGCCCTCGAACAGGCGGGTGAACAGTCGGCGGAAATGGGTATCGACCTGTTCGAAGGCGGCGCGTAGCCGTTCGCGACCTTCGCGGTTGAGATTGCCGATCGATCCGCGCAGCCGGTTCACGGCCTCGGCCAGTTCGGCCTGTTCTTCGGCGCTGGAGCCCGCCTCGGTTTCGAGCCTGGCCAGTTCCTCCGCTGCCACCAGATTGACCGGCCCGATGCGCTCGCGCCCGGCGGTCAGCCGTTCCATTTCGTCCGATTCCACGGAGGAATTCCCCACCGCTTCGGCATCGAAACCGAACCGGCCGGCCAGCATCGGCGGCGGGCATTGAAAGCGCTCGCCCGATATCCGCGCCATCTCGCTGCGGCGGGCTTCCTCGTTTTCGGCGCGGGCGGCGGATCCGGCGCGGGCTTCGCGCGCGGTGCTGAGCGCTTCATTCGCCTGGGCAAAGGCCTGATCCGCTTGCTGCGCCGCCGCAGCCGCATCCGACACGGCTGCTTCGGCTGCGGCCAGTTCCTTGCCCAGCCGCTCGCGGACGCTGTCGCCCTGTTCGATCTCGCGCATCAGGCCCGCGGGCTTGGCGGCGTAAACGGCCTGATCCTGTTCGATTTCCTCCAGCCGCCGGGCGAAGTCGGACAGCCGCCGCGCCGCATCGCCGGACCGCGCTTGCCAGCTTGCCATGTCGGCTCGCTGCGCCGCCGTGCGTTCGCGCGCCACGGCCAGCGCCTGATCATGCGAGGCAAGTTCGGCGGTGGCGGACTGGAGCATGGAGCGGGCCGCTTCGTGCCGGGCCTGCGCAGCGTCGAGCGAGGCGCGCCCGGCGGCAGGATCGGGCAGGGCCGCCTGCTGCTCTCGCGCCGCGATCAGCTCGGCGTCGACTTGCGCCCGCTGCTCGGCCAGATCGGCCGCAGAGGCTGTCAGCTGGGCTAGCTGTGCGGCGATGCGTTCGCGCGCGGCCTCGGCCTGATCGAGACTGCGCAAGGCCTGGCGTTCGGCCTCCGCTGCCTCGCCGACCGCACGCTCGGCGGCGATGAGCCCGCGTTGCAA
>NZ_JAXMJI010000070.1:0-17858 GCF_034376665.1 Allopontixanthobacter sp.
CCCCATGAAATATTCCGCCGGAAAAGCCGACGAGCTCAAGAAGAAGTTCTGGACGGCGATGGCCGATTCGCCCTTCATCATGCTTCAGCTGGATCGCGATCCCTCGACCGCGGTGCCGATGACCGCGCAGCTCGACAAAAACGCCGACAGCTCAATCTGGTTCTATACCCAGAAGAACAGCAGCTTTGCCGCTTTGGGGCCGGTTACAGCTACCTTCGAGGGCAAAGGCCACGAGATGTTCGCCCGGTTCCACGGCACCCTGTCGGTGGAAACCAGCCAGGAGCGTTTCGACCAGTTCTGGAGCAATTTCGTCGAGGCGTGGTACGACGAGCGCAAGAACGATCCCGACATATTGTTCCTGCGCATGGACCTCGGCGCAGCAGAATTGTGGAACGGCGACATGGGGCTGCTCGACACCGCCAAGATGGCGCTCGGCATGACGGTCCATGACGATGCACAGAAGCAGCATACAGAAACGACCCTCTGATCCGGGCTCACCGAAAACAAAAAGGCCGCTCCCGTTATGGAAGCGGCCTTATTTGATGCCTGCGACAATCAGCGATTTTACTGCGGATTGATCGGAATCATGGTGTCTTCGCCGGCGATCTCGTCCACCACTTCCACTATCCCGCGCCCAAGATGGCTGCGGCTGCGGCTGTATCCGAAATAAACGATCAGGCCGATCCCGCCCCACACCGGCAGCACCAGCATTGCCGCGAACGGCAGGTTGGCGAACAGGAAAATACATCCGGCAATGGTGGCGGGCCCGACAAACCACAGCGCCGGAGTACGGAAACTGCGTTTGACGTCGGGAGATGTCTTGCGCAGCACCATCACGGCAATCGCCACCATCATGAAGGCATACAGCGTTCCCGCATTGGCGATATCAGCCAGTTGCCCGACCGGGAAGAAGGCAGCGCCCACGGCTACCACGACGCCGGTGATGGCGGTGACGATGTGCGGCGTTTTCCACTTGGGATGAACGCGGCTGAGGACATCGGGCAGCAAACCGTCGCGGCTCATCACGAAGAAAATGCGCGTCTGGGCAAAAATCAGCACCAGGATCACCGATGGCAGCGCCAGGAACGCGGCAATACCCAGGGCGTTACCGACCTTGGAAAAACCGATCTCGCGCAGCACATGCGCCAGCGCCTCGTCCGAACAGACCAGCATCTGGGAATATTGCGGCATCGCGCATTGCAGCGCCAATTGCTCCGATCCAGCGGGGAACGGCACTCCGTTCGGCCCCATGATCGGTTGCCCGCCGATGGTCCCGATGGCTCCGGCCGCGACCAGGATATAGAACACCGTGCAGAACAGCAGCGATCCGACCAGACCGATCGGCACGTTGCGCTGCGGGTCCTTGGTTTCCTCCGCCGCGGTGGAAACCGCGTCGAACCCGACATAGGCGAAGAAGATCGTCGCTGCCGCGCCTACGGCACCGACACCCGAGCCCAGCCCGCCGAATACGCCGGCGGGCAGGAAGGGATTGAAATTCGCCAGCTCAACTGCGGGGATGGTGAGGAAGATGAACACGGTCAGCGCGGTCACCTTGATGGCCACCAGGATCGCGTTGAACATGGCAGATTCGCGTGTGCCCAGCATCAGCAGCCAGGTCACCAGCAGCGCGATTACCAGCGCCGGCAAATTGATCAGCCCGCCCGGTGCACCGCCAAGGGCGAGCGGCCCCGCCGCCAGCCATGCCGGCAAATTCAATCCGAAGAACTCGCTCAATATGGTCCCGCTGAAATAGCCCGACCAGCCGACCGACACCGCGCTGGCGGCAACGGCGTATTCCAGGATCAGCGCCCAGCCCACGGTCCAGGCGAGAAATTCGCCCATGGTCGCATAGGTATAGGTATAGGCCGACCCCGACACCGGGATCATCGCGGCAATTTCGGCATAGCACAGCGCCGCGACGATACAGATGACGCCGGCGATGGCGAAAGCCAGCATCAGGCCAGGTCCGGCCTTCTGCGCGCCCGCCGCGGTGAGGACGAATATGCCCGTGCCGATCACGCAGCCGATGCCGAACAGCATCAATTGGAACCAGCCTAACGAACGATGAAGCGACTTTTTCTCCGCCGCAGCCAGAATGGCGCTGAGCGGCTTTACCCGGCCTGTAAGCATAATTTCCCGAACTCTCCCGGACCCGGAATGGGAACTACCCGCCTCGCCAGTCCAAGCCGGTGCTTTTATGCTCTTTTCGAGTGGCTGCAATCGGAAAAATGTGGCCTGCCTATCCACCCGCAACAGAAGGAAAAATTCCGACGATGAGGATAAGCGACAGCACCAGCGGGCACAGCCACCTGACCAGGAATCGCCAGAACTGGTGCATCCCACCGGTCAAGCCGGTTTGGCTGTCGATCAGACGCCGTTCGGCGATCCAGCCGACGAATATCGACGTCAGGATCGCGCCAATCGGCATGAACAGCTTAGCCGTGACGCTATCGAGTGTTTCGAACACGGTTTCACCCGCAAACAGCGGGATCAATCCGAGGGGGTGGAAATCGGCGAGGGTGCTAAAGGAATAGGCCGACGCAGCCCCCAGCGCCATGGCCAGACCGGCAATCACAATCGCCGTCAGCGCACGCGGGGTGTTGAATTTTTCTCGCGCCCAGGCGGTTGGCACCTCCATCAAGGCGACCGAACTGGTCAGCGCCGCGAATCCGACCATGATGAAGAACAGCAGGCCGATAATCGATCCGCCGGGCATCGATTGGAAGGCATGAGGCAATGTGTTGAACATCAGCCCCAGTCCGCCCTCGGTCGAAAGCCCGGCGGCGAGAACAATGGGGAAGACGCACAGCCCCGCGATCAGGGCGACCGCGGTGTCGGAAGCTGCGACGATAGCCGATGTTCCCGCCAGGTTCACCTCGCGGCTGACGTAGGAGCCATAAGTCATCATCCCCGCCATCCCCAGCGACAGCGAGAAGAATGCCTGCCCTACAGCAGCCAACATGACGCTGCCGGTGAGTTTCGAAAAATCAGTGGTAAACAGGTACACCACCGCTTCGGTGAAAGCCCCGTTGAATGCGCCATAAATCGTGATGCCAAGCAGCAGGATGAAAAAGGCCGGCATCAACCATACCGCGACAATTTCGATTCCGCCGGCCACGCCGCGCGCCACGAAATACAGAGTGATGGCCACAAACGCGATGTCCAGCCCCGTCATCATCAGGCCATTTTCCTGCAAGGCAGGGAAGATCGCGGCGATGCCTTCGGCGCTCATCCCCGTCAGCGCTCCTCCAGTGACGCCGCTGGCGAACAGATCCGCCCCGAACAGGCCGATATAATACAGCACCCAGCCGCCGATCACGCAGTAAAACGCAAGGATCATGAACGATCCCAGCACACCCATCCCGGCGAGCCCTTCCCAATAGCGGGAGGCTTTCGAGGCTTCGGCCATGCGCCGGACGCTGATCGTCGCGGACGATTGCCCGAACCGCCCGATCAGGGTTTCGGACAGCAGCACCGGCAGACCGATCAGCAGGATGCAGAAAATATAGAACAGGACAAAGGCCCCGCCACCATTGGCAGCTGCTTCCGCCGGGAAGCGGACCAGATTGCCGAGGCCAACCGCAGAGCCGATGGCCGCCAGGATAAAGGCGGTGCGGGAAGACCAGCCTTCGTGCGGGGGCATTCCGTCGGATCCGGGTGTGACAACCATTGAGCAAAATCTCCGTTTGTTCGTCCGCACACTCTCGGGGTGCGCTTTTCTGACCCAGCTTGTGGAGAGAAATACTTCGTGCGTCGAGAGGCCGGGCCGATTTATCGACTTTGCGTTTATCTGGCCCCGCGGCTAAACCGGCGCGATGTCCACCACATTCCAGCTCGACACCTCGACCAGCCGCGCCAATCCGACGCCGCAGCCCATGCGCCGCCTGACGGTGCCCAAAATCCGCGAGCGCAAGCAGGACGGGGTCACGGCGGAACCGCTGGTGATGTTGACCGCCTATACCGCACGGCAGGCGCAATTGCTGGACGAACATTGCGACCTGTTGCTGGTGGGGGATTCCCTGGGTCAGGTAATCTACGGACTACCCTCCACCATACCCGTCACGCTGGAGATGATGGCAAACCACGGTGCCGCGGTCGTTCGCGGCAGTTATCACGCGGTGGTGGTGATCGATATGCCCTTCGGTTCCTACGAGGGATCGCCGCAACAGGCGTTCGAAAGTGCGGCGCTCCTGCTTAAGCAGACCGGCGCGGCTGCGGTAAAGTTGGAGGGCGGCGCGGCAATGGCGGAAACCGTGGCGTTCCTTAACCAGCGCGGTATCCCGGTGATGGGCCATGTCGGGCTCACCCCGCAGGCGGTCAACGTCCTTGGCGGCTACGCTGCCCGCGGTCGCAGCGACAGCGAAGCGGACAAGATCGTGGCCGATGCCAAGGCACTCGACCAGGCGGGCGCGTTCGCAATTGTGATCGAAGGCGTCATCGAACCTATCGCGATCGAAGTCACCAAGGCGGTCGCCTGCCCCACCATCGGGATCGGCGCATCCGCCCGGTGCGATGGACAGGTGCTGGTGACCGAAGACATGCTGGGGATGTTCGAACGGGTGCCGCGCTTCGTCAAGCGGTACGAGGACATCGCCGGCATCATCGAGAAAACCGTGATCCGGTATGCCGGGGAAGTGCGCAGCCGTGATTTCCCGGGGCCGGAACAGACTTACCAGCCGAAGGATTGAACTTCGACGATCCCTTGTGTCCGCGGCCCAACTTGCCTAGCGGGCCAAATTCGTTTCTGACCTCATTTTGCCGGGAATTCGCACCGTGTTCCATTACTATCGCGCATCCCTGATCTTTACCCTCATCTGCCTGGGCCTGGGCGTCTGGTACGGGTGGAGCAGCACGGGCGGCAATATCGCCGCGACGGCAGGAATCCTGTGGATCATCGCCGTCCTTTCGGTGCTGGAGATCTCGCTCAGCTTCGACAACGCGGTGGTGAACGCCACGGTGCTCAAGGATATGGACAGGATCTGGCAACGCCGGTTCCTGACCTGGGGGATGGCCTTTGCGGTGTTCGGGATGCGGATCGTGTTCCCGCTGGCCATTGTTGCCATTGCCGCCGGACTGGGGCCGATCGAGGCGGTAAATCTGTCGCTCAACGATCCTGTCCGATACGAGGAAATCGTTTCCTCCGCCCATATCGGCATTGCGGGTTTCGGCGGCGCGTTTCTGGCGATGGTTGGCCTGAAATTCTTCTTCGACGCCGACAAGGACGTGCACTGGATCGCGGTGATCGAAACGCGGCTGAAAACCGTTTCCTCGGTTCAGGCTGCCGAGATCGCGCTGTTGCTGCTGGTTATCTGGGCGATATCGACACTTCTGCCGGATGAAGATGCCCTGACCTTCATCGTTGCTGGCGTACTCGGGCTGGTGACATTCATCGCCGTAGAAGCGGTCGGCACCATTCTGGAACTGCAGGAGGAAGCGAAGAAAAGGGCCGGTATGGTTGTCAGGTCCGGCCTCGGCGGTTTTCTCTATCTCAATGTACTCGACGCATCCTTCAGTTTCGACGGGGTGATCGGCGCCTTCGCCTTGTCCAACAATATGGTGATCATCGCTCTCGGCCTGTCGATCGGGGCAATGTTCGTCCGTTCGATGACCATTCACCTGGTCGAAAAGGGTACCCTGGCGCAGTATCGTTTTCTGGAACATGGCGCGTTCTGGGCGATTATCGCACTCGGCGGGATCATGCTGGTTTCGGCGGTTTTCCATATCCCGGAAACGGTTACCGGCCTTATCGGTGCTACCCTGATCGGACTTTCGCTGTGGTGGTCGATCCGTCACAACCGGCGCGAAATTGTCGCTACTGTGGAGCCGCGCTTAAACGATTAGCGAGCGGCGCGGATACCACCAGTTGCAGCAGGTGGTAGATCAGCAGCGGGACCAGAATTAGGCCAGCGGTCGCGGCGGGAAACAGCACGAGAGCGAGCGGGGCGCCCATCGCGACGCTCTTGTGTCCGCCGCCGAACAGGAACGCGATCCGGTCCGCCCGGTCCAGCCGCATCGCCCCGCCCAGAAGCCATGCGCCGCCGTAGGCCGCAGTCAGCATGGCGATCAGCCCGCCCAGCAGCCAGCCCCAGCTTGCGGCGTCCAGCAGTCCCCAGATACCCTGTTCGACCGCGCCGGAAAACGCTACGTAGACAGCGATAGAGATGGCGGCGCGGTCCATCCCGCGGATCAGCACTGGATGGTCGTGCACGAATTGCCCACCGCGCGATTGCAGCATTTGGCCCAGCGCAAACGGCAGGATCAGAACGAGGAATATCTTCACCAGCCCGCTGGTGCCCAGTTCTGCCTCCGCCCCGCCGCCGAGCGCAGCGAAGATCGGGACGCTGACGAAAACGCCCAATATGTTGAGCAGCGCCGCAGCCACCACGGCTATGGCTACATTACCGCCCGCCATCGATGTGTAGGCCGTTGCCGACTGGACCGTGGATGGCAGCACCCCAAGATAGAGAAACCCGAGCGCCACCAGCGGCGGAACCAGTCCTTCCATCCCCCGGGCAAATCCCAGTCCGACCAGCGCCAGTGCACCGAAGGACCATAGCGCCAAGACCGACAGGTACCGCCAGTTCGCCATCCCCCGCGCGACATCTCGGCGGGAGAGACGCATTCCGTTGAGGAAAAACAGCAGGAACACCGCAGCGTTGCTGACGAGCTGCGCGCCGTCCCGGTATGGCCCGGTGGCAGGAAACAGGCTGGCGAGCAGCGTCGCCAGAACCAGCAGGCGGACCATGGGATCGATACGGGAGAACATCGCCGCTGCCCTGCCCGACAAATCGGCAGCTTGTCGAGCGCTTAGCGCCGCTGCAGCCTCGCCGCCTTGTGCGCCAGCGCCTGCGCCTGCGCATCACTGCCACCTGTCTGTGTCAGGATCCGCGCGAGCAGGCCGGTCGCTTCCGGATTCATCCTTTGCAGCGAATAGGCACGAATAGCAGCTTCGCGCGCTGTCTCTGCGTCGTCCAGCGCCAGCGCAGTCTCGGCGCGCAGCATCCACACCTGCGGATCACGGGCCGCTCCGTTGGCGATAGCCAGGTCGAGAAGAAGACCCGCCTTTGCCGCATTGCCGGATTGCAATTCGGCTCTGGCCAGCATCACCGCAGCCTCAGTATTCGCCGAGTTCTTCGCCAGCTGGTATTCCAGCAGGGTCAACGCGGATTGCCGCCTGCCTGCCGCCAGTTCGGCAGCGACCATCCGCCGGGCCAGCGGCCAGAACTGCCGGATCTCCGCAGCATTCGCGTAATATTCCGCCGCCTTCCTGCCCTGACCGGCAAAGATATAGGCATCGCCCGCCAGCGCCGCGGCATCGCCGGACCCTGGTGCTAGGCGGAGAAACGCCTCGGCATTGTCGATAGCAGCGGCGGGCTGCCCTGCCCCAAGCAGCGCCCGCACCAGCGCGGCCGCGTCCGGCCCGGTCTTCGGCCCGCGGGCGAGTGCCACGTCCAGGCTGGTCGCAGAGGGCAAGGGCCGCAATCCGGTTGCCGTGCTGCGCGCCGCCAGATCGAGATAAAGCGCGGCTTTGGCCCGCTCGCCCAGAACTTCGTAGGAGCGGCCGACCAGTGTCGTCAGATAGGGCGGCGCGCCCGGCTGGCCTGCGCGATCTTCGAAGCGGTGCACCAATTCGCGGTGCTTGCCGCCGAGCGCCAGCGACCGCGCCGCCAGCAGGCGGATACGCGCATTGTCGGGCTGCATCCGCTCAAGCCGGTCGAACATTTGCGAAGCACTGGCATGATTGCCGGTTTCGAGATCAATTATGCCTGACAGCAACATTGCCGCCGGAGTTTCCCGTTGCAAACTTCCACTACGGTCCAGCAGATTACGCGCCAGATCGAAACGGCCCCCGCGCGCGGCCAGCACCGCCTGCAGGTAAAAAGCCTGCGAATTTTCTTCGTCCAGTTCGATCATCCGCCGGACCACGACCAGCATATCCTTAAGCTGGCCAAGCTCGCCCAGGGTGGCGGCGTAATCTCCCATCAGCGCCAAATTATCGCGATTGCTTTCCAGCGCCGCCTCGTACCAGGGCAGCGCCGCTTCCGGTCCGGCGGCATCGCGGACCAGCTGAGCCCGGAATTGCAGTGCGGCCACGTTTTGGGGCCCCAGCTCGGCAGCTCGGATGCTCGCATCGACAGCCTGCCGGTGCTCACCTCCGAGATAGCGAAGCCGGCCGATATCAACCCATAGATCCGGACTTTCCGGGATAAATTCGAGCGCACGATCGAACGCCATCCCAGCTTCCGGCAAATTGCCTTCGCGCATTCGCGCTCGGCCAAGCATATGGAACCCGCGCCCGGCCGTTGCAGGAGTGAAGCTGCTGCTTTCGAGCCAGCGGCGCGCCTCCGCGATCTGGCCCTGCTGCAATTCCGCCTCACCCAGATAGGCAGCAATTTCCATTTCGGGCGTCCCACCCGCGAGCATTTCGCGCAGGATTATCTCCGCCCCCAGCCCGTCCTGCGCCGCCAGAGCCTGCTGCGCCCGTTCTATCGGCGCAGCTTCCGGAAGCGGCTCGGAGCACGCGGCGAGCAGCAGCAGGATTGCCCCAAGCCCGCCACCAATTGTGCGCAGAACCGTTCGCGCTTCAGGCCTGCAGGTCATACTGCTTGAGCAGGTCGTACAGTGTCGGCCGGCTGATCCCGAGCATCTTGGCAGTGCTGGAAATATTGCCTTCACTGCGGGCGAGCGCGTGGCGGATGACCTTGCGGTCCGATTGTTCGCGCGCGGATTTGAGGTTCAGCGGAAGCGCCTCCTCTTCTCCGGCCTCGTGCAGATCGAGATCCTCCGCGCCGACCAGCTTGCTGTCCGCCATGATGACCGCGCGCTTGACCCGGTTTTCCAGTTCACGGACATTTCCCGGCCAGCCCCAGCCATCGATTGCCGCCAGCGCATCCTTCGCAAAGCCGGTAACCTGCGGGTTCATTTCCGCCGAAAAGCGCTTGAGGAAGGCCTTCGCGAGCAACGTCGGGTCGCCGGGCCGCTCTGCCAGCGAAGGAATCTTGATGACGATTTCGGCGAGCCGGTAGAACAGATCCTCGCGGAACTGCGCTTCGCCGATCATCGCCTCAAGGTCCTGGTGAGTCGCGCACACGATTCGCGTGTCGACTTCGATCGTCTTGCGCCCGCCGATCCGTTCAATCGTGCGTTCCTGCAGGAACCGCAGCAGCTTGACCTGCAGCGGGAGCGGAATATCGCCGACTTCGTCCAGAAACAGCGTACCGCCATGCGCCTGTTCGATCTTGCCCTCGGTGGTCTTGACGGCACCCGTGAAGGCACCCTTTTCATGGCCGAACAATTCGCTTTCCAGCAGATTTTCCGGAATCGCGGCGCAGTTGATTGCCACGAAGGCACCGCCGCTCCTGTCGCTGGCGTCATGCAGACCCTTGGCGAGCAGTTCCTTGCCGGTTCCGCTTGCCCCCAGCAACATCACCGAGACGTTGGTCTTCGCCACCCGCTCGATCGTCCGGGCGACCTTGACCATTTCCGGCGCGGCGGTGATCAGGCGGCCGAGCACTGTCTTGTCCTCACCAACCTGCGACGCAAGGTGCCGGTTTTCCTGTTCGATGACATGCAGGTTCATCGCCCGTTTCACGATCAATCCCAGCGCTTCGATATCGATCGGCTTCTGGTAGAAATCATAAGCCCCGTGCTCGATTGCCCGCAGCACACTTTCGCGTGCATTATGGCCCGAAGCAACGATGACTTTCGTGTCCGGTTTGAGCGCCATGATGGCGTCGAGAACGGCAAAGCCTTCGGTAGTTCCATCGGGGTCGGGCGGCAGCCCGAGATCCAGTGTGACCACCGCGGGCTCCTCCGCCCGGAGTGCGGCAAGCGCGTCCTGCCGGGTGCCGACGATCGTCACGTCGAAATCGTCATAGGCCCATTTAAGCTGTGCCTGCAGCCCCGCGTCGTCCTCCACGATAAGCAGCTTCGGCAGGTGTTTCGTGTCTGGCAGGGCCATCATGCAACCTCGGTTGTGGGATCGTTTTGGGCCCGCGCTTCGGTGCGGGCGAGCAGATCGGCGGCTGCGGCCAGCGGCAATTGAATGGCAAAGCGGGTCCCCAACCCTACGCGGGATTCCACGTCGAGCCGGCCGCCCATGGCCGTGACCAGTTCCCGGGCTTCGAATGCGCCGATGCCGAAACCGGCGTTCTTGGACGATACGAAGGGTTTGAACAGGCCGTTACGAACGAATTCAGGGCTCATGCCGCAGCCCGAATCGATCACATCGACCCGGCCGAGCACCCCATCGCTCGAAACATCCAGCATTACCGGGAATCTCTCGTCGCTGGCATCGACGGCATTCTGGACGAGGTGAATCAGCGCCTGTTCCAGGGCCTCCGGATCGGCCAGCACCTTGCAGCTGTCTGCGTGGATCAGCTGGACCGGATGCAGCTTGCCATATTGCTCGGCCACCGCCTTGACGATTTTTGCCAGTTCGAACGGTTCCCGCCGGTCGCTGCCATGCCCGCCGTAGCGGCCAAGCCGGGCCAGCAGGCTGTTCAGCTTGTCGGCACTGTTGCGCAGGGTGACCAGCATGTCCGCCCGGAATTCCGGATTGTCGGCATGGCGCTGCGCGTTGCGCGCCAGCAGAGTCAACTGGCTGGCAAGGTTCTTGATGTCGTGCATCACAAAGGCAATGCGGCGGTTGAATTCTTCAAAGCGCGCGGATTCCATCAACGCATGTTGCCCCGCCTGTTCGGCAATATAGCTGGCCAGTTGCTGGCCGACGACCCGCAGCAGGTCGAAGTCCTCCCAGTCGAGATTGCGCGGCGAGAGCGGTCGGCTGAGCACCACCACCCCCGTGAGCCGATCGAAATGGAGCAAGGGAACCAGGGCCCAGGCATCCTGCTCCTCCGCCAACCATTCGGGCAGCAGCGGAGCCTCACCATAGCGGTTGGCGCCCTGCCTTACTTCATCCAGGTCCACCACGAAGCTGCCGCTTTCCAGCAGCGAGGCCATCCGGCCCGACATCGCTTCTGCCGGTACGTCAATATCGCGCCACTGCCAGCGGGACGCGAGTTCATAGGCGCCCTGCTCATTGGGCAGCAGCAGCAATCCCGACGGGCTGTCGGTTATGTCGGCCAGCGCCTGGACCACCCGTTCGTGCAGCGAATGCGAGTTTTCACCTCCCTGGCCCAATGTCTGGGTGAAACGCAGCCACTCGGCGCGGTAATCGTAGCGATGCTGGAAAAGATGCTTGACCATGGTCACTCGCAGCCATCCGCGCAGCCGCTTCGAGGGCAGCCAAAGAATTGCGAAAACCGAGGCCGCGAAAACGAACGCCACCTGGGTGAACCGGGCCAGTTCCCCCCGCTGCAGGGCGATCGATTCCGAGATCAGCACCATGATCGCGAGATATCCGCCAATCAGCAGCAGCGATAATGTCTGGAAGGTCACCTTGCGGGACGGCCGCAGCATCAAGGTTCCGCCAGCCTGACTCGCGCCGATCGCGACTAGAATTGCGAGCGCCGCAAACACGATCCCGCGCAGCGCGGACAGTTCGGCTGGAAGGTCACCGGTCAGATAGGCGGTTGTCTGGAAATTCAATTCGTACAGCCACAGCATCGCCAGCCCGGCAGCGGCCCAGCGGTAAGCCTTCCGGGCCGCGCTTGATGCGCCGCCGTAAAAATTATGCAGCAGCACCAGTGCGCCAATCGCCACGAGGATGCGCAAGGTGGTGCTGACTTCAAAAGCCAGTTCTGCCATTTCGGACGCGTTTGCGGAGCGCAGATCGAACAGCAGCAGCAGCGTCTGCATAATCTCGACGAACACCAGCGCCGCTACTACCGGCCTGATCGGGGCCACCGCGCGATCACGGCCATCGGCCACAAACAGCCGGTAAAGCACGAAGATCCAGGCGAGGTTTCGGACGCTTTCAGCAATATTTGTAACAGGTGCAGCCGGCCCGAGGGCGGCAATCAGACCGCATGACAATGCAGTAAGACCCAGCGCGGCAACACTTGCCCCGCCATCGGGACGGTCGGCGTCACCGCGGTGAAGCACCCACACAGCGGCAATGGCGCAGACAATCGCGCCGACCAGGTGGAGTGCAAAGCTCGCCAGCGTCCAGAAATCGGTCGATCCGCCGGTCACCGTGCGCCCTCCGGCCACAGGATCACGCGCAGCGTCTGCAACAGGATCAGCAGATCGAGGAAGGGTGTGTAGTTCTTGGCATAATAGAGGTCGTATTCCAGCTTGTGCCGCGAATCCTCGATCGATGCGCCATAGGGGTAATTGATCTGCGCCCAGCCGGTAATCCCGGGCTTTACCATGTGCCGTTCGGCATAGAATGGCAGCTGATCGTTCAGTTCCTCGACGAATTCGGGTACTTCGGGGCGCGGGCCGACGAAGCTCATGTGGCCCTTCAGGACGCTCCATGTTTGTGGCAATTCGTCGATCCGGACCTTGCGGATGAATTTGCCGACGCGGGTGATACGCGGATCATCGTGCTGCGCCCATGATGCACCGCCGGTTTCCGCATCGGATTTCATCGAGCGCAGCTTGATCACGGGAAAATTCTGTCCGTAAAGACCGACGCGGGTCTGGCGGAAAAAGGCCGAACCGCTGCTGTCGAGTTTCACCAGCACTGCAAACAGCGCAATAATCGGCAGGGTCAGCGCCAGCAGCACGGAACTGGCGAAAATATCGAACACGCGCTTCGCAGCGCCGGAAATCATTCGCCCGGAGGAAAATCCGTCGGAGAAGATCAGCCAGCTCGGATTGACCGAATCAAGATCGACCCGCCCGGTCTCTCGTTCCATGAAACTGCTGAAATCGTTGACGTGGACACCCATCGTCTTGATCCGCAGCAGGTCCTTCATCGGCACCGCGTTGCGCCGCTCCTCCAGCGCCAGCACCACTTCGCTCGGCCCGAGATTTTCCACGTAGCGGCCGAGATCATGGATCGCGCTGCGCGGAATTGCCTCCAGCACGCCGGTCTCGCTTTCGTTCATGCCGATGTAGGACACGATCACGAAGCCGCTATCGGGTCGCTCGGCCAGCTTTTTCAGCCGCTGCGCACGCGATCCGGCGCCGAGCACCATGACCCGGCGCCGAAATGCCGACGTGCCCAGAAAGCCGCCGATGATCAGACGGTTGAGAATCGCCAGGATGATGGCCAGCACCATCGCGTAGACAAGTGTCGATCGCCAGAACGTCGCGCCGGGAAGCAGGAAATCGATCACCGACAGCGCAATGATTCCAAGGCTGACCGCAACCAGCAGGCGCGCGCAGGCATAGCGCATCGATCGGGTCGCCTCGGCACCGTAGATACCAACCGAAATCATCGCCAGCCAGACGATCAGGGCGAAGCCGAAGAGCGGCAGGGCGCGGTCGGCAACCGCGCCCGCATCGATTCCGATCTGCCATGCACGCAGCAGCCACGCCAGTTCACCCGCCAGGAACAGCAGTCCCAGGTCGAACAAGCCCAGCAGCATAACCGCGTTGGGAATATAATGTTTGAACAGGCGGATCATGCCATCTGCGTCCGGAGTTCCTTCTTCGAACTGCCGGATTACGACGCAGATATGAAATGTCGGTAAACTTTACACCATTAAAAATGGTGGCGCTTTTCCGCCCGTCACAAGCGTTAATTTCAGGTTACTCGTCGTTGGTGACGTCGTCCGCGACATCCTGAACCGCGTCGCCAGCCTGCTGGGCCGCGTTTCCGACGTCGGAAGCTGCCTCGGCAACGGCATTGTCCTTGGCGATTTCTGCACCGCCCATCTGCGAAAAGACCAGATACGCGACTGCCGCCAATACCAGGATGGCTATCAGGAACATCAGGCCCTTGCCGCCGCCGCTGCGTTCCGGGTGATCGGTGACCACCGTGGTCGTGGTGTGTGTCGATCCGTCGGGGTCCTGGACCCGGGTGGTGCGTTCTTCGGTCATTACAATGCTCCCTCAACTCAAAGGCGCAATGAGGGAAGGCCGCGTAAGTTCCCGGAATTCGTCCATGCCCGGCAGGCCGCTAGCCGAACTGGAAGGGTGCGTCGGTATGGCTGAGCTGCTCGAAATAGAGCTTCGCGCCCCTTGGCGGGAGCGAGCGCTGGCGGCAGTCCTGAATATGGCAGGCCGCGCAGCCGGGGCCGATCGGCTGGGTATCGCCCTCGTCCAGCGAAAGCCCGCGCGACAGGGCCAGATTGCCCGCCAGCCGCGCCTCTAGGCCCAGAATGATCGCGAAGCGCGTCACGCCGTCGAAGAAGCTGCCTTCTACCGTGCGGGCAATCGTCAGCCAGTTTGCCGGAGCAGCCCCGGCTTCGGGCAGATGGACAACCTGGCGGCAATATTGCCCCGCCCGTTCGAACGCCGAATGCGGGATCCACAGCGGGCAGCTGGCGCTACCGTCGAGCAAGCTGGTGCCGCTCGCACCGGTAAAGCGCTTGGAAAACTGCCCTGCCCGGTCCACCCGGGCCATGAAGAACGGCAGGCCGCGCTGGCCGACGCGCTGCAGCGTGGTCAGCCGGTGGGCAAGCTGTTCGAGGCTGACTCCAAAGCGCCGCATCAGGATCTGCAGATCATACCCGGTGGCCTCGCAGGCCCGCAGGAACCGGGAATAAGGCATCACCAGCGCCGCCGCGAAATAGCCGATCAGGTGACGCTGGAACAATTGCCGCGCGGCATCGTCGGCGAATTGTCCGCCGGCGGCGAGATTCTCGATCGCCTCGCGCTGTTCGAGTTGGGCGAGCTGCATCGCCACCTGAAAATTCCTCGCGGGCTGGTCGAGCATTTCCGATATCTGCAACTGACGGGCGTGCAGATCGAGCCTCCGAACCGCCGTCATCATGACGTCCTGCGGCAGGATGCGCAGTGACAATTGGTGCTTGTCGCGCAAGCGCTCGGCCAGCGCGCTGCCGATGTCCGCGCGGGAAATGCGCAGTTCGTCCGCCAGCGCTTCCGCCGCATTGTCGAGATCCGCAAAGTGGTTGCGCCACCGTTCGATCTCGCGCCGGGTTGCCTGCAGCGGCTCGTCCGCCTCGGCCCTTGCGTCCCCGGCATTGTCGAACAGCCGCGCAAATGCGGCCGCGGCTTGCGGTGCGGCGGCGAGGAATTCAGCCACTTCGTCGCGGTCGATGCCGAGATCGGCGAACCTCTCGTCGGACATCCGGCGGACCAGCCCGTCAATCCCGCCGATCGCTTCATTTTCGCGCAAGGCGGCGGAATCGAAATCGAACCGGTCGACCAGCTGCACCAGCACCCGCGCCGTAAGCGGACGCTGGTTGCGCTCGATGAGGTTGAGATAGCTGGGCGAAATTTCCAACCGGGCGGCCATTGCAGCCTGCGTCAGCCCTTCCCGCTTGCGCAAGCGGCGCATCGCAGAACCGGCAAATAGAGGACCTTCAGCCATGTCTCACCCTGTGAATAAATTTACAAAGTTACAGGACGCCATTACCGAAACTGGCCCATTTGACAAGATACTTTGTGTTTTTTCTGTCTTTCGCGCGCTTTGCAGCGGATAAGTGTGGTCATGACGACGGGTTGAACCCGGCCAATAATTCAGGAGCCACGCCAATGACCTATCAGGGCAAAATAAACCTGCTGAACCAGACGATCGCTGCCGCTGGCGCACCGTGGAATGCCATCAGTGCCGAATCGGCGGCGCGGATGCAGTTGCAGAACCGCTTCCACACCGGTCTCGACATCGCCCGCTACACTGCCAGGATCATGCGCCGCGACATGGCTGCCTATGATGCCGACCCGGCGCAATACACCCAGTCGCTCGGCTGCTGGCACGGGTTCATCGCGCAGCAGAAGATGATTTCGATCAAGAAACACTTCGGCAGCACGCATCAGCGCTACCTGTATCTGTCAGGCTGGATGATTGCCGCGCTGCGCAGCGAATTCGGCCCCCAGCCCGATCAGTCCATGCATGAAAAAACCAGCGTTCCTGCGCTGATTGCGGAGATCTACACCTTCCTCAAGCAGGCCGACGCCCGCGAATTGGGCGGGATGTTCCGCGATCTCGATGCTGCACGCGCTGCCGGAGATGAAGTCGAAGCCAAACGGATCGAAATCGCGATCGACAATTACGAAACCCATGTGGTTCCGATCATCGCCGACATCGATGCGGGCTTCGGCAATGCCGAGGCGACCTATCTGCTGTCCAAGAAGATGATCGAAGCGGGCGCCTGCGCAATTCAGATCGAGAACCAGGTTTCCGACGAGAAGCAGTGCGGCCACCAGGACGGCAAGGTTACCGTCCCGCACGAGGATTTCCTGCAGAAGATCCGCGCGATCCGTTATGCGTTCCTGGAAATGGGCGTCGAGGACGGCATCATCGTCGCCCGCACCGACTCGCTCGGCGCAGGCCTGACGAAACAGATCGCCGTGACCAAGGAAGAAGGCGATTTGGGTGACCAGTACAACAGCTTCCTCGATTGCGAGGAAGTGGACCCCGCCGCGATGCAGAACGGGGACGTATTCCTCAGCCGCGAAGGCAAATTGCTGCGGCCAAGGCGCCTGCCGTCCAACCTGTTCCAGTTCCGCACCGGAACCGGCGAAGATCGCTGCGTGCTCGATTGCATCACCTCGCTCCAGAACGGTGCGGACCTGCTGTGGATAGAAACCGAAAAGCCGCATATCGAACAGATCGCCGGCATGGTCGACCGCATCCGCGAAGTCGTTCCCAATGCGAAGCTGGTGTACAACAATTCGCCCAGCTTCAACTGGACGCTCAATTTCCGCCAGCAGGTCTATGATGCGTGGAAGGCGGAGGGCGCGGATGTGTCCGCCTATGACCGGGACCGGCTGATGAGCGTGGATTACGACAGCACCGAACTGGCCGCGCAGGCCGACGAGAAAATCCGCACCTTCCAGCGCGATGCGGCGGCGCGGGCCGGCATCTTCCACCATCTGATCACTCTGCCGACCTATCACACCGCCGCACTCAGCACGGACAATCTGGCCAGGGAATATTTCGGTGACCAGGGGATGCTGGGCTATGTTAAGGGTGTCCAGCGCAAGGAAATCCGCGAGGGTATCGCCTGCGTGAAGCACCAGAACATGTCCGGCTCCGACGTCGGGGATGATCACAAGGAATATTTTGCGGGCGAAGCGGCTCTGAAAGCTGGCGGCGCGCACAATACGATG
Source organism: Allopontixanthobacter sp. (assembly GCF_034376665.1). Classification (NCBI taxonomy): domain Bacteria; kingdom Pseudomonadati; phylum Pseudomonadota; class Alphaproteobacteria; order Sphingomonadales; family Erythrobacteraceae; genus Allopontixanthobacter; species Allopontixanthobacter sp. Next base: position 17,092 of record NZ_JAXMJI010000070.1, read on the forward strand.
AATCAATTCGCGGCTGCCTGAGACTGCTGCGAGAGATCGAGGAACAGATCAATGTCCGACACCGAAGCAAAAAATCCGGAACCATCCCGCGCCCGCGCCCTGTTCTCCACCGCGGATTTCAAATTGCTGCGTGAAGCCCTCGCCAGCCACGCCCGCACCACGGAAGACCGCGAGGAGCTCGCCCGGATCAACGCCCTGCATCACCGGCTCGGCACCTACTACAGCGGCTGACCGCGCCAGCCAGCCAAACATGGCCGCTGCCCTTCTCCTGGGGAGGAGATGATGGCCGCCGGGGTTTGCGCCCTGGCGGCCATCTTTGTCTGGGGGCGATCATGAAATTGGAGTGCGATGCTTGTGGAGGCTCTTGCAGGCACCGCGCCCAATTGGCGGGCGATGCTGCGGCATGGGCTTGGTGCGGGGGGCTTGGGTGCAGAGGGAGAGGCACTAGCCGAGACGATTGAGGCCCGGTTGCGCACGGGCCGACCGCTGGCAGCGGAGGAATGGATCAAACGGCGGGAGGCTGCTACGGGCCAACGCCTGAGGCCTTTCAGACGAGGCCCGAAACCGCGCATGGAGGCCGGGCATGGCAATTAAGTATACTGTCCCCGGAATTCCCTGTCCCCGGAATTCCTGGGGCATGGCAATTAAGTATACTGTCCCCGGAATTCGGAATTCGGGATGCCGCCAACCCTGCGTCAGTCAAGGCGTGGCAAGACCTCTCTCGTGTTTACGCAAGCAGCGCAAGTGGTGAAGTGCGCGCGGTGGTT
>NZ_JAXMJI010000071.1:0-6864 GCF_034376665.1 Allopontixanthobacter sp.
GCCAGATGGTGCAGGATCGCGGATGCCGGAGTGATCGGGTAACCGCCAAAGAACAGCGGCAATTCAGCCAGCTGTGCGCCCGCCACCAGCCCGAGCGAGATTGCCTCCGCACCGGTGATCGTGCGGTAAAGCCCCGGCGCACTTTCCACGGGCGGGATATGCAATTGTTTCAGCGGGCCGGACAATTCCGCCGTTTCGCCGTAAGCATGGCCTGCGTTCAGCGCCGCGACATTGGCCGCCGCGATGTCAGGCTTCGATTTGAACTTGGCATTCAGCCAGTCGATCAGCGGCTGCCGGTCGCGGTCGAACATCCACAGCGCGAGGCCCAGCGTCCACATATTCTTGGACCGCAGCGCATCCTTGTTACCCAGCCCGAACGGCTTGACCGCTTCGATGGTCAGGGCGGAAATGTCGAACGCCAGCACGTCCCATTTCGCGAGGCTGCCATCCTCCAGCGGGCTGACGTCATATTTCGCCTTGTCGAGATTGCGTTTGGTAAACTCGCCGGTGTCGATGATCACCAGCCCGCCGGGTTTGAGCGAGGGCAAATTCACTTTGAGCGCGGCGGGGTTCATCGCCACCAGCACGTCAGGCGCATCGCCGGCGGTGTTGATTTCGCGGCTACCGAAATTGATCTGGAACGCACTGACCCCGAACAACGTCCCCTGCGGTGCGCGGATTTCCGCCGGAAAGTCGGGGAATGTCGCCAGATCGTTGCCCGCCAGCGCGGTGCTGAGGGTGAACTGCCCGCCAGTCAGCTGCATCCCGTCACCGCTGTCACCGGCGAAGCGGACGACAACGGCATCGGGCGCCGCGGGGGCGGCGTTATTCGGGGTTTCGGCGGCTAAGGTAGCCATGGTAATTCCTTATCGTGCGCCGCGCAGGGCGCTTTGTATATCATGGTTGGCACCTATGCCGCTAGGTCGCCACCCGCAATGAAGTTTTTCTCCCACATGGACAAAAAACGCGCAGGAAAAGATCGCCATCCGCGCTAGGGCGATCCGCTGAATAAACCACGGAGAGCGCCGAAATGGCCGATAATGAAAACTACATCCGTCCCGACGTGCAGGCATTTGTAGGCGCGCTCGCCGCGATGGGGGCCAAGCCGGTTAGCGAACTGTCGCTGGAAGAAGCGCGCGGCGGATATCTGGCGCTTCACGCGATGGGTGACCGGCCGGCGCGCGACCTCGCGGTGATCCGAAACCTGACCTGTCCCGGCCCCGATGGCGATATTCCGCTGCGACTGTACGATGCGCGCGAAACGCGCGGTGCAGGGCCAGTGATCGTGTTCTATCACGGCGGCGGCTATGTGATCGGTGATCTCGACAGCCATCACAATCTGTGCACCGAGATCGCCATGCAGATGGACCTTCCAGTGGTGGCGGTGGATTACCGGCGCGCGCCGGAACACCCTTTCCCCGCCGCGATCGATGATTGCGAAGTCGCGGCGCGGTGGGTTGCATCCTCTCCGGCTGCACTGGCGCGGCCCGCCACCGGACTGGTGCTGATGGGGGACAGTGCCGGGGGCAACGCGAGTATCGTCACCGCGCAGGCGCTGGCCGAAAATCCCGCTGAGGCCCCGGTGGTGCTGCAGGTGCCGCTGTTTCCGCTGGCAACCGACATTGCCGATTGCCCCAGCATCGAGACCTTTGCCGAGGGCTTCATCCTGACCAAGGCAGCGGTCGAATTCTTCGATGTTGCCTATGGTGCGGATCGGCGCGACCCGCGCGCCACGCCGATATTGGGTAATCTCGCCGCCACGCCGCCGACGGTCCTGGTTACCGCCAGCCTTGACCCGATCCGCGATTCCGGACGGGCCTATGGCGGCGCTTTGGCAACAGCTGGTGTGGAAATGATCTTTCTGGAAATGAAGGGTTTAACCCATAGCTTCACCAATTTAAGACAGGCCATTCCCAGCGCGCAGACCGATCTGGAACGAGTCTTCGCGGCTATGAAACTGATGTTGAAGATGAATTCCGGCGGAGCGATTTGAGTGGATACGGATATTGATCAACCGACTGCATACCGTCCCTGTGTCGGGGTCATGCTGGTCAACGCGGACGGAAAGGTGTTCGTGGGTCGGCGGATCGACACCAAGGAAGGCGACTGGTGGCAGATGCCGCAGGGCGGTGTCGACAAGGGCGAAGACCTCGAGCCGGCGCTGTGGCGCGAATTGCACGAGGAAACCGGCGTGACGCAGGAATGCGCCACCCTGATCAAGCGGATGGCGGACGATATCGCCTATGACCTGCCAGAGGACCTGATGGGCAAGCTGTGGGGCGGCCAGTACCGGGGGCAGGTGCAGAGCTGGTTCCTGGTGCGCTTTACCGGCAGCGATGCGGACATCGACCTCGAGGCGCACGATCCGCCGGAATTCTGCGACTGGAAATGGGTCGATCCGGAGGATCTGCCGGGCCTAATCATCCCGTTCAAGAAGCGCGTCTACCGCACTGTTCTGGAAGCGTTCCGGGAGCTGATCTGACCCCTTAGTTCTGGGTAACCTGAGCGTCCGGCATGACCGCTTCGGCCGTCAGCACGCGGGGCTCCGGTCCGCGCTGGATCGCCATCGCCAGATTCTGGGTCGAAGGGCAGCCGGAACCGCACAGCGACTCCAGCTTCGCCAGATTGAGCCGTGCCTTTTCGACCGCGCCCTTTTCGACCAGCGCCGCGCCCTCGCCCGAAATTGCCTCGAAATTGCCCGGTTCGCGCTTCAGCGCCTCGCGGTAATAGCGGATTGCCTTGCCCTGCAGCCCTTCGGTGCGGGCGGCTTCGGCCATTTCCAGATAGACATCGGTATAGGCGGGATCCACCGCCAGCGCGGCTTCGAATGCATCGAGCGCCTTCTGCGGTTCGCCCGCGGTCAGGGCTGAACGGCCCTCAGCGACCAGCATCACCGCGCGGGGATCAGGTTCCGGTCCGGCACTGAAACCCACACTCGCGGTCACTGCGGCAAGCAGGGACAGGGCGGCGGCGGCGGGGGCAAAACGCATGATCAGCTCCGTTGGTGAGGCTCTATGGCCTGATCGGGAATGACGATAAGAATCGGCCATGGGCAGTCACGCTAACACGGCGAAGATAGACTCGCGATGAAAAATCCGTCCGTGCCGTCATGAAACGGGGTCAGGCGCGTTCCCTGGCTGCGGATGCGACCCAGCGGCAGGTCCAGTTCGTCAGCGGTCCAGCCGGGATGCGTGGCCATGAAGGATTGCACCCTTCCGCGGCCCTCCTCGTCCAGCAGCGAACAGGTGACATAGACGATCCGCCCGCCCGGTTTGACCAGCTTCGCCGCCAGTTCGAGCAGATAGGACTGGATATTGGCATAGCGTGCGAGCTGCCGGTCATCCAGCCGCCAGCGCGCTTCGGGATTGCGGCGCCAAGTGCCGGTGCCGGAACAGGGCGCATCGACCAGCACCGCATCCACGCCGCCATCCGGCGCCATTACCGGCCATGAGCGGATCATCTCCAGTTCCTTGCCGGGATTTATCAGCAGGCTTTCGATCATCCCGGCCCCGGCCCCTTCCGCGCGGGGGCGCAGGCGCGACAGACGCCCGCGGTCGGTGTCGGTGGCGAGCAATTTGCCCTCATTCTGCATCGCCGCCGCCAGCGCCAGCGTCTTGCCGCCGGCCCCGGCGCAGAGGTCGATCACGCTCTCGCCCGGCTTCGCATTCAGGGCATGGCACGCCCATTGGCTGCCGTGATCCTGAATTTCGACGAGACCGGTCCGGTAGGCATCCCATTGTTCCACCGGCGTGCCCGCTTCGAAGCGCAGGCCCTGCGGCGCGGCGAGATGCTCGCCTTCCAGCGGCAGCTCCAGCTTGGCCCGGTCGGCCTTCAGCGTATTGACCCGCAAATCCAGCGGCGCACGGCCAAGCAGCGCCTCGGCTTCCTCTCCCCAGATGTCCGATTTGCCCAGCCGCTCGGTCAGCCATTCGGGCGCAAACCCGTCTTTTGCTGCCGCTTCGCCCGGCTCGACCGGTGCAGGGCCGTGGCCCGCCCCGTCGAACAGCGACAGGATCGCGGGATCGATCTGCGCCAGACGCAGCATCGCCGCGCGGCCATTTTGCGGCACCGGCCCGCAGGCGCGGATGGCGGAATAGACCAACTCGCGCACGGCGCGCCGATCCTTGCTGCCGGCATAGCGGCGGGCGCGGAAATAATCGGCGATCAGCCGGTCTGCGGGCGCGCCATTGCTGCGGGCGGCCTCGATAATCGCATCGAGAAGTTCGATCGCGGCCTGAACTCTCGCGCCCGGAACCATCTAGCGGGTCGGATAATTCGGCGCTTCGCGGGTGATCGCAACGTCATGGACGTGGCTTTCCTGCAAACCGGCGTTGGTGATCCGGACGAACCGGGCGTTTTCCCGCAATTGCTCGAGAGTGGCGGACCCGGTGTAGCCCATCGCCGCCTTTACCCCGCCGACCAGCTGGTGAACGATGTCCTTCGCCGGGCCCTTGTAGGGCACCTGCCCCTCGATACCCTCGGGCACCAGCTTCATCGAATCCTTGATGTCCTGCTGGAAATAGCGGTCCGCGCTGCCCCGCGCCATCGCGCCGACGCTGCCCATCCCGCGGTAGCTCTTGTAGCTGCGGCCCTTGTAGAGGAACGTCTCGCCCGGCGCTTCTTCCGTCCCGGCAAGCAGCGATCCGAGCATCACCGTGGACGCGCCCGCCGCCAGCGCCTTGGCCGCATCGCCCGAAGTGCGCAGCCCGCCATCGGCGATGATCGGAACGCCGGACTTTGCCGCTTCTGCGGCGCATTCCAGAACGGCGGTCAATTGCGGTACGCCCACACCGGCGACAATCCTTGTGGTGCAGATCGAGCCCGGCCCGATCCCCACCTTGACCGCGTCCGCGCCCGCATCGATCAGCGCGCGCGTCGCCTCTGCGGTGGCGACGTTGCCGGCCACGATCTGGACCGAATTGCTGAGCTTCTTGGCCCGCTCCACCGCGCGCGCCACGTCCTTGTTGTGACCATGCGCGGTGTCGATGATGACCACATCCACTTCCGCGTCGATCAGCGCCTGGGTACGCTCGAACCCCTTGTCGCCCACCGTAGTCGCCGCGGCCACGCGCAGGCGGCCGGTGCCGTCCTTGGTGGCGGAGGGATAATTGACCGCCTTTTCGATGTCCTTGACCGTGATCAGGCCGATGCAGTGGAATTTCTCGTCCACCACGATCAGCTTTTCGATCCGGCGCTGATGCAGCAGGCGGCGCGCTTCTTCCTGTCCGACACCCAGGCCGACGGTGGCGAGATTTTCGGTGGTCATCAATTCGCGCACCGGCTGCAGTGGATTTTCCGCGAAGCGCACGTCGCGGTTGGTCAGGATACCGCACAGCTTCCCGTCGCGGTCGGCCACCGGAATGCCGCTGATGCGGTGCTGGATCATCAGTTCCTGCGCGTCCCCCAGCGTGGCATCGGGGGCGATGGTGATCGGATTGACCACCATCCCGCTTTCGAACCGTTTGACCGCGCGAACGGCGGCAACCTGTTCGGCAATATCGAGATTGCGGTGGAGCACGCCGAGGCCGCCGAGCTGCGCCATCACGATTGCCATGTCCGCTTCGGTGACAGTGTCCATCGCAGCGGAAATGACCGGGATGTTGAGGCGTATCTCGCGGGTCAGCCAGGTGCTGGTGTCGGCCATGCTGGGCACGATGTCGCTTTCAGCCGGACGCAGCAGAACGTCGTCATAGGTAAGGCCGAGAGGGATTTCCATGTGTGCCACTTTCGCTTGGAACGGGGGTGCCGGTGGCGGCGCCGGGGGTAATCTGTGGCGGCCCATGTAACCGCAGTGCGTGACATTCGCTAGGGGGCTGTGCCGCAATGCAGCGAATTATCCGCCGTTGGTACCTGCGAACCCTTCGCCCGCCGGTCAATTGCCGGTCGGTGCGGGCGGCGGATAGGTGCCGCTATCCGCAAAAAAGCGCACCAGATCGAGATGCAGCAACAGATCCTGCGCCGCTCCGCCCAATTCGATCCCCTCGAAGCGGTCGGACGGCAAGTGATAGCGGTCCGTAGTGTATGGTTCGAGCAGGGCGCGGTCGGCAAAGGCGCTGGACACCATCAACGTCGGCACATCGCGCTGCAGCAGGACCCAGCCATCCTGCCGGCGCAGATAGCTCGCTGCCAGACCCTCATCGCCCGGTTTGCGGCCTTGGGCGGCAATGATGCGCCGGGTCGGCTCGTCCAGCGGCGTCAGACCGGCGCCGACAATCACCACCGGCGCGCCGCGCGGAGCGATGGCGATGGAATCGATATTGAACGCCGCCACGAAAGTCGGCAGCGGAATCGGGGGATTGTCGGCAAAGGCACGCGCGCCGAGCAGCCCCCATTCCTCCGCCGTGGTGGCGAGGAAATACACGTCGCGCTCCAACCTTGGCCCGGCGGCCAGGCGGCGGGCAATTTCGGTCAACACAGCCAGCCCGCTGGCGTTATCGACCGCACCGTTGCAAATCAGGTCCTGCGCGGGCGGCGCTCCACAGATGCCGAAATGATCCCAATGCGCCGCCAGCAGCACCGCGCCAAGTTCCGGTCGGGTGCCGGGCAAGCGGGCAATCAGATTATGCGTCTGGACTTCCTTAAGGGTCGCAGTCGCTTCGATTGAGACGCTCAGAGGCAACGGAACCGGCTTGAAATCCGGCAGTTCGGCACTTTCCAGCAGCCGGTCCATCCGGCCTGCGCCAAGCAGCGCCTGCGCGGCACCAGGCGTCATATAGCCGTCCAGCCGGCTGCCGTCGCCATCCTCCGCCAGCCGGTGTGACCCCGCCTGCCGCTGAGCGGCAATTGCGGATAGCGCGCTGTCGCTCGCCAGGATCGCCAGCACTGCACTCGCACCGCGGTCCAGCAGGGCATCGCGCTGTTCGG
>NZ_JAXMJI010000072.1:0-15377 GCF_034376665.1 Allopontixanthobacter sp.
AGCGCGCCAAACGGCCTGGTCGTGCCGGTGATCCGCAATGCCGAGACGCTGCCCTTTGCAGGGATCGAGAAGACCATCGCCGATTTCGGCAAGCGCGCCAAGGACGGCACGCTCAAGATGGAAGAGATGAAGGGCGGCACCTTCACCATCTCCAATGGCGGCGTGTTCGGATCGCTGATGTCGACCCCGATCATCAACCCGCCGCAAAGCGCCGTGCTCGGCCTGCACCGGATCGAAGACCGGGTGGTAGTGATTGACGGCGAAATGGTAATTCGCCCGATGATGTATATCGCGCTGTCCTATGACCACCGCCTGATCGACGGGCGCGAGGCGGTTACCGCGCTGAAAATCATCAAGGATGCGATCGAGGATCCCACGCGGATGCTGATCGATCTGTGATGATGTATCTATTTTCTCTTGCGGGCGGTCTAGCCGGGCTTTTTTGGTTTTTCGGCTGGCTTGAAATTCGTGTTCATCGAAGTGGTGTCGCGAAGTATGGCGAACACTATCAATCTACTTACGATGTAATCAAAATCGGTTATGTCTGTATGTTCCTTTATTTTGCTGCTCTTTCCCTCGCATTTTCCGACGGGAACGAATCCGGTGACTATTTCGATCCGTGCACTGGCAGCATGCGTTGTTGAGAGAAACTATGGCTGACCAAACTTACGATTACGATGTCCTGATCATCGGTGCCGGCCCCGGCGGCTATGTCGCGGCAATCCGCGCGGCCCAGCTGGGCCTGAAGACCGCTTGCGTGGAAAGCCGCGAGACGCTGGGTGGCACCTGCCTCAATGTTGGGTGTATCCCGTCCAAGGCACTGCTGCACGCTTCCGAATTGCTGGACGAGGCGCAGAACGGGCACATGGCGGCGTGGGGCATCACGGCCAACGCCACGTTCGATCTCGGTGTGATGATGGCGGAAAAGACCAAGGCCGTGGGTGAGCTGACCGGCGGGATCGAATTCCTGTTCAAGAAGAACAAGGTCACCTGGATCAAGGGCCATGCGGCGTTTCAGGACGCGCATACGGTCACCGTCGGCGGCGAAACGCACACCGCCAAAGACATCGTGATCGCGACCGGGTCCAGCGTGACGCCGCTGCCGGGGGTGGAAGTGGACAATGCGAAAGGCCGGATCGTCGATTCCACCGGCGCACTTGAACTCAGCGAAGTGCCCGAACATTTGGTAGTGATCGGCGGCGGGGTGATCGGGCTGGAGCTCGGCTCGGTCTGGCGGCGGCTCGGCGCGAAGGTCACCGTGGTCGAATTCCTCGACCTGCTGCTGCCCGGTATGGACACCGATGTCCGCAAGGAAGCGGGCAAGATCTTCAAGAAGCAGGGCATGGATATCCGGCTGAAAAGCAAGGTCACCGGTGCTTCCGTCAAGGGCAAGAAAGTCACGCTAACGGTCGAGCCTGCCGCAGGCCCGTCGACAGGCTCAGGAGGAGCGGAGCCAGAAACGATCGAAGCAAGCCATGTGCTGGTGTCGATCGGGCGGCGTCCCAATGTGGACGGGCTCAATCTCGAAGCCATCGGGCTGGAACTGAACAAGCGCGGCCAGATCGAAACCGCGCATGATTTCCGCACCAAGGTGCCCGGCGTATGGGCCATTGGCGATGTGATCCCTGGCCCGATGCTCGCCCACAAGGCAGAGGATGAAGGCATTGCCGTGGCGGAGTTCATTGCCGGACAGACGGGCATCGTGAACCACGCTGTCATTCCCGGCGTGGTCTATACCATGCCCGAATTCGCCGATGTCGGTATGACCGAGGACGAAGCCAAGGAAGCCGGACACACCGTCAAGGTCGGCAAATTCCCGATGATGGCCAACAGCCGCGCCAAGGCCAACCGCGACACCGACGGTTTCGTGAAAGTCGTTGCCGATGCCGAAACCGACCGCGTGCTCGGCGTCCACATCGTCGCCAGCCTGGCCGGAACGATGATTGCCGAAGCGGCTCTGGCGATGGAATTCGGCGCGACGTCGGAAGACATCGCCTATACCTGCCACGCCCATCCGACCCATGCAGAGGCGTTGAAAGAAGCGGCGATGGCGGTTCAGGGCAAACCGATCCATATGTAACGAACCGGACCGGCGGAGGGGTAAATCATGGCGCGACAAAAATGGATGCTCCGCTTTGCCCGCTGGCATATCTGGCTCGGCTGGCTGGTCGGCGTGCCGGTGGTGATGTGGATGGTGACCGGATTGGTGATGGTCGCCCGGCCGATCGACGAGGTGCGCGGCAACCACCTGCGAATCGAGCAGCCGGAATCTCCCCTGCCCCCCGACACCGCGATTTCCGTGGCCTTGCCGGACGATCCCGCCCGTCCCGTGAAATCAGTCACCACCGCGATGCAGTCCGACCAGCCGGTCACCACCATCGAATATATGGACGGCGCGCTCGAACGTTTCGGCTCAAGCGGCGCGCGGCTGCCGCCGCTTAATGAGATCGAGGCGCGGGTGGTCGTGGCCGAGCAAATCGTCGGCGGGGACCGGATCGCTTCGATCACCGCCTTCGATGCCGACAACGTGCCGTTCGATTTCCGCCGCCCGCTCGCCGTGTGGCAGGTCGAACTGGACAGCGGCGACCGGATTTACATCGGGCGCGACACCGGGCAGATCGAAGCCGTCCGTACCCGGTGGTGGCGGCTGTTCGATTTCATGTGGGGGCTGCACATCATGGATCTGCAAACGCGGGAAGACACGTCGCATCCCATTCTGATCCTGTTTGCCGCACTTGGTCTGATTGGGGCGCTGCTCGGTACAATGCTGATGTTCCGTCGGCGCAAAGCGAGGCCGAGAGCGTGAGTCTGGCCGTGGTTCCGGCGGTATTGCCGCCGGTCCTCGATCTTGCAGGCACAGCCGTTTTCGCGCTGACCGGCGCGCTGCTCGCGGCGCGGCTGCGGCAGACCTTCGTCACGATGGCGTTTTTTGCCTTGATCACGGGGGTCGGCGGAGGGTCCTTGCGCGATATGCTGATCGGCACGCCCGCCTTCTGGACGCAAAACCCCTGGGTTGCCCCGGTGATCTTCGCCACCGCCCTGATCGCATGGTTCACACCGCGGCGCTGGTGGGAGGGGGAATTGCTCGAATGGGCCGACGCCGCCGGTCTGGCCGCCTTCGCAGTGCTCGGCACCGCCAAGGCGCTGGCGTTCGGCGTGGCGCCCGTTCCGGCAATGGTGATGGGGGTGATTACCGGCTGCGCGGGCGGGGTGATCCGCGACGTGATCGCGGGCGAACCCTCGATCATCATGCGGCCGGAACTTTACGTCACCGCCGCAGCGTTGGCGGCTGCGGTGACGGTGCTGGGCTCCGCCCTCGCCCTGTCCGATGCGCTGGTGTGGGGAACCGCGTGGATTGCGGGCTTTTCCCTGCGCGGTGCGGCAATCCGGTGGAAACTCGCCCTGCCCGCCTACGATGACCGTTCAGGCAAACAGGGCGGCGATGATGTTGGTGATGATGCCGGAGAAACGCGCGGCTAATCGCCGTAGCGGTCGTCCTGAGCTCCCGAATTATCCGGGTAATCCTCGTAGCTTTCGCCGGGTACCGGGCCGCCGGGATAGGCGGGTGCGTCACCCGACGGAACAGGGCCAGAGGAACCTGGTTCGCTTCCGGAATAGTCCGGAACGGGCGCGGCAGGACCTGCATTGCCCCACGCATCGGCATAGCGATCATCGCTCCACTGGCGATCATCCACCTGGCCGGAGCTACCCCGATAACCGCTGCCGTCACCGTAGCTGACATCGTCAATCCGGCCGTCCTGACCGATCCGGCAGGTAAAGCCATTGCCGTCGAACAACACTCCGGACACGCGCCAGCCGTTGCCCGAACGTTCGACCGCATCGACCGAACCGACGCGGGCATCGCGTTCGACTTCGCGCACGCACATATCGGCAGCGCGATCGATGCCGCGTGCGGCGCCTGAATTGGAATTGTAGCCGGCGCGATCGGGATAAGGCGCGGGATACCGCGGCTCCCTCGGCTTCGACACTGCGCTGGCAACCGCCGCGATCGCGCCGATGACCAGCAGACCGCCAATTACATCGCCCGCGTCGATATGGTCGCGGTGGCCGCGGTATCGGCCGCGGTAGCGGTCACGGTTGACGGTAACGCTGCCCGCTTCCCACGCATTTTGAGCCATGGTCGCAGAGGGTGAAGCCGGGACTCGAATCTCCGCAGCGGCGGCGGGTGTCGCGGCCAGGGACAGGGCGGCCATCAGCCCGGCGGAAGAAGACAAAAGGGAAATGCGGTTCATGTTCTGGTCCCCATCAATTGCACAGGCATATGCGGTCCAGGCTTTCATCAGCCTGAACCGCATAACCCCTGTTAAGGGTGGTACTGCTCGCATCAGCGGAGCCCGCGGACACCGCTAAAGTCAAGATCGACAACCCGTCCGCGCGAAATGTCGCAGGTGAAGTTGCCACTGTCGGCGCGGCGGCCCCGATCATAGCGATCATAGCGGTTGCCGTAGCCACGCTGGCCCTGAACATCGATGCGGCCCTTTACCCGCCAGCCGTAACGCTTGTCATCCACATCGCGGATGTCGGTGACGTTCGCGAAGCGATAGCCTGCGCGCTGAGCGTTGATTTCGGCGGCACGGACACACTGTTCGACTGCAGCGCGGGGATTTCCGCGGCCGTAATAGTCGTTGTAATTGCCGCGATAATCACGCTGGTTGTAATTATATCCGTCGCTGTAATGGCGATTGTAGCCGCGGTCCTTGCTCGCTGCGGAAGCGATTGCGGCAATACCGCCGATGATCACGGCACCGGCAATGATCTCGCCTGCGCTGATGCCGTCATCCCGGTCACGGGCGAAGGCGGGGGCTGCAGAGGTCATCGCCATTGCGCCAGCGGCGACGGTTCCGACGAGTGTTTTGGTTAGTGTAGTCATGGGTCGTTCCTCGCTTGGCGCCAGGGCGGAAGTGCTCCGGCGTCAAACAGGGTTCTAACCGATTCGTGCTGTTGTCAGTCTGAATTGGGCTGACAGCAGGCGTTCATAAAAGTACCGGCTTTTGTGAACGCCTGCGCAGAGCAATTATTCCGCGCCCGCTGGAGGAACGGTCAAACCGGTCCACCGAGCAAGGAAGCTGAGCACATCGGCACCTTCCTCGATCACCTTGTCGGTCGGCTTGCCCGAACCATGACCGGCCCTTGTTTCAATCCGGATCAGGTGCGGCTTGTCACCCGCATCGGCGGCCTGGAGCGCGGCTGTGTATTTGAAGCTGTGGCCGGGGACCACGCGGTCATCGGTATCAGCCGTGGTCACCAGCACCGGCGGATATTCCACCCCGCTGCGGATGTTGTGATAGGGTGAATAGGTCAGCAGGGTCTGGAAATCCGCTTCCTTGGAGGGATAGCCGTAATCGTCGACCCAGTACCGACCCGCCGTCCAGCGGTCGAAGCGGAGCATATCCATCACGCCGACAGCAGCCTGCGCCGCATCGACGAGGTCTGGCCGCTGGTTGGTGACCGCACCGACCAGCAGGCCCCCGTTGGAACCGCCGCGAATGGCAAGCCCGTCCGAAGTGGTGATGCCTTGCGCCTTCAGATATTCGCCCGCCGCGATGAAATCGTCGAACACGTTCTGCTTGTTCGCGAGCCGGCCTCCGTCATGCCATTCCTTGCCGTATTCCCCGCCGCCCCGAATATTGGCGACGGCATAGACGCCGCCGGCTTCCAGCCATGCCATCGCAGTGGCCGAAAATCCGGGGGTGAGCGAGATATCGAACCCGCCGTAACCGTAAAGCATGGTCGGCGCTGCTGTGTTGGTGGCGGCCAGCGCGGTATTGCGCACGATGAACAGCGGCACCCGCGTACCATCTTTCGAGGTATAGAACTGCTGTTCGACCGAATATTTCTCCGGATCAAAGGTCAGTTCCGGCGTCGCGAACGCAGTTTTCTCGCCGGTTCCGATGTTCAGCCGGTAGATCGCGCCGGGCTGGTTGAAACTGGTGAAGGTGTAGAAGGTTTCCGGATCGCCGTACTCGCCGCCGAAGCCCCCTGCCGTTCCCAGCGCGCCCAGTTCGATGTCCGACTGAGGGGTCCCGTCGAGCGCGAATACCGCCGCGCGGGTCGTGGCATCTTTCAGATACGTCAGGACCAGCTTTTCGCCTACGATCGACGCGCCGTCGATCGGCTGGTCGGTTTCGGGCACCACGACTTTCCACTCGGCACCGGGCTGGTCGAGATTGATCGAGACCAGCTTGTAACGCGGCGCGTCTTCGTTGGTCACGAAATACATCGTGCCATCGACCGCACCGATTGGCCGCCACGCATTTTCGAAGCCGGGAACCAGCAACCGCGGCTGCCAGCCGTTGCCATCACGCGCGGCGAGGTCGATGACGTTGATTTCATCCTTGGAATCGGTGCCGAAGGAACTGCTGATCACCGCCCAGCGGCCATCATCGGTCACCCCTGCGCCGTTGCCGCGCTTGGGCTGGTCCGGCGTCGCGAACACCAGCTGGTCCTCGCTCTGCGGGGTGCCGAGTTTGTGATAATAGACCGCCTGATTGTAATTCAGCGCCTGGAAATCCTGGCCTTCTTCGGGCTCTGGGAAACGCGAATAGAGGAAGCCTTCCTCCACAACCCAGGCGAGTCCGGTGAACTTCGCCCATTTGATTTCGTCGGTCAGCTGTTCGCCTGTATCGACGTCCAGCACCCGGAGGATTCGCCAGTCCGTGCCGCCGTCCTGTACGCTGTAGAGCAGGTATTTGCCCTCGGGCGACGGGGTCCAGTCGGACAGTGCAGTTGCACCGTCTTGCGCCCAGGCATTGGGATCGAGCAACAGGCGGCGCTCGCTGTCCAGGCTATCCTGGACATAGAGCGGCGACTGGTTCTGGAGGCCGGAATTACGCGTATAGAAATAGCGTGAGCCCGCCTTTTCCGGAATGCCGAAGCGCTCGTAATCGAGCAGCGCACCCAGCTTCTGCTTGAACCATTCGTTACCCGGCAGCGTTGCCAAGTAGGCGTCCGTCACCCGGTTTTGCGCCGCGACCCATTCGGCAACTTCCGGATCATTGCGGACATCGTTTTCAAGCCAGCGATAGGGGTCCGCGACCTCCTTGCCGAAGATCGTCTCGACAATGCCATCGCTGCGGGTCTCGGGATACATCGGCGGGGACACTTCCTGGGCGGCGAGGGAGACTGGAAGCGCGGTGCCAAGCGGCAGCGCGAGCAGGCAGGCAGCACCTGCAAGAAGGCGGGAACGGATCATCTGGTACTCCGAGGGGAAATTGCGACTGTTTCCGTTGTAGCCGGATGATCGGGGTTTGCAATCCTGCGTCGGGGTTGGTGCAGATTGCAATGAAAAGGGGCCGGAAGTTTCCTCCCGGCCCCCTTCGGTGATCGCTTCGGAAAACGCGCGTTACGCGTCTTCGTATTCTTCGTCCCGGTTCATCACAGGACCACTGTCCTTGCCGCGCGCCTCGACATCGCGGTCGACGAATTCGATGATCGCCATCTGGGAAGCATCGCCGGCGCGGATGCCGGCGCGGACGATCCGCAGATAGCCGCCTTCCCGGTTTGCATAGCGTTCGGCCAAGGTGTCGAACAGCTTGCGGACCTGCGCATCGTCGTTCATCCGGGCTGCCGCAAGACGGCGGTTGCTGAGGCCGCCGCGCTTGGCCAGCGTTACCAGCTTTTCGACATAGGGGCGCAGTTCCTTGGCTTTCGGCAAGGTTGTCTGGATCTGCTCATGCTTGACCAGCGCGTCCGCCATGTTGCGGAACAGGGCCTTGCGGTGGCCCGATTTACGGCTGAGCTTCCGCTGTGAAATACCGTGACGCATAATGGTAACTCCGTTCGATGAGGGCCCGTATCAGGTAGCCCAAAGCTGGCGGCGCTTAAGGTGCGCCGCCGGAACCTGTTCAGCCGAGCAGTTCCTGTTCGAGCTTCTTGGCCATTTCCTCGATATTCTCGGGCGGCCATCCGGGGATGTCCATGCCCAGACGCAGACCCATGCTCGACAGCACTTCCTTGATTTCGTTCAAGGACTTGCGGCCGAAATTCGGGGTCCGGAGCATTTCGGCTTCGGTCTTCTGGACCAGATCGCCGATATAGATGATGTTGTCGTTCTTGAGGCAATTGGCCGAACGGACTGACAGTTCGAGTTCGTCGACCTTCTTGAGCAGGTAACGGTTGAGCTGGTTCGCATCGGATTCTTCCGGTGCGGCAGCCATGCCGATCATCTGGCCTTGCGGCTGCGGGATGCCGTCTTCGAAGTGGACGAACAGGGTCAGTTGGTCCTGCAGGATGCGCGCGGCATAGGCCACGGCATCTTCCGGGGTGATCGTACCATCGGTTTCGATCGTCAGATTGAGCTTGTCGTAGTCGAGTTCCTGACCAACGCGGGCGTTGTCCACCTTGTAACTAACCTGGCGCACGGGCGAATAGAGCGAGTCGACCGGGATCAGCCCGATTGGGGCGTCGATCGGACGGTTGGCCACTGCCGGAACATAGCCGCTGCCGGTGTCGGCAGTCAGTTCCATGTTGAAGCTGGCGCCCTCATCGAGATGGCAGATCACCAGATCCTTGTTCATCACTTCGATGTCGCCGGAAACGGCAATATCGCCGGCCTTGACGGTGGCCGGGCCGGTGGCGGACAGCTGCAGGCGCTTAGGGCCTTCGCCTTCCATCTTGAGAGCGATCTGCTTCACGTTGAGCACGATGTCGGTGACATCTTCGCGCACGCCGGCGAGGCTGCTGAATTCATGCAGTACGTTCTCGATCTTGATCGAGGTTATCGCGGCACCCTGCAGCGAGGAAAGCAGCACGCGGCGCAGGGCGTTGCCAAGAGTGAGGCCATAACCGCGTTCGAGCGGCTCGGCGACAAAAGTGGTCTTGCGCTTGCCTTCGCCACCATCCTTGATTTCAAGGCTGTTGGGTTTCTTGAGTTCCTGCCAGTTCTTGGTGTTGACGGACATGGATTTCCCCTGGAGTTCGGTTCGGGCGGGATCGGTGCGGTGACGGTTTTGTCAAACCCGCGGCCGATCCGTGAAAACACGGCGGCCTGTGAAATTCACCGGCCGCCGAGAAGGCGGATTAGACGCGGCGCCGCTTGGACGGGCGGACCCCGTTGTGCGGTATCGGCGTTACGTCACGGATCGAAGTGATCGTGAAGCCAACGGCCTGCAGTGCCCGCAGCGCGCTTTCGCGGCCTGAGCCAGGGCCTTTGACTTCGACTTCCAGGGTCCGCACGCCGTGTTCGGCGGCTTTCTTGCCGGCATCGTCCGCAGCCACCTGGGCGGCATACGGAGTCGACTTGCGGCTGCCCTTGAAGCCCATCGCGCCTGCACTGGACCAGCTGATGGCATTGCCCTGTGCGTCGGTGATGGTGATCATGGTGTTGTTGAAGCTGGCGTTTACGTGCGCAACGCCGCTGGAAATGTTTTTCCGCTCGCGGCGCCTGATGCGCTGTGGTTCGCGTGCCATGGTATCGTTATCCTGTTCTTGTAAGAAGGTGAGGTAAGTAGGGTGCCAAACGGCAGCTGCTTACTTCTTCTTGCCCGCGATAGCCTTTGCCTTGCCCTTGCGGGTCCGGGCATTGGTGTGGGTGCGCTGGCCGCGGACCGGAAGGCCCTTGCGGTGACGCAGCCCGCGGTATGACGCCAGATCCATCAGGCGCTTGATATTCATCGCAGTGGTGCGACGAAGATCGCCTTCGACGGGATGGTCCGCATCGATGGTTTCGCGAATCTGAAGGATTTCCGCATCCGAGAGGTCCTGAACGCGGCGGGCATGGTCGATGCCCAGCTTGTCCGCAATCCGGACCGCCGTGGTGCGGCCGATACCGTGAATATAGGTGAGCGCGATGATCACGCGCTTGTTGGTGGGGATATTTACCCCGGCAATACGAGCCACTTACTTCTCCATGCTCCACAGGAAACGCGCAAATCCGCAAAAAACGGAAGGGAGCGCCCCTATCTCATCGCTACAAAATCATCCCGGATTACAAAGCATTGAAACGGCAAAAGCCCGGTTGGCGTGCTCAATGGCTAGCGCCTGCCGGACGATTCACGCCTTCGGATACTGTAATCCTCGAATGAGGACCGCGCTTAAGACGATTCTCGCAGCGCGTCAACCGGTAAGCGCGCAAACACGCACACGCCCCGCAAAGTGGGTGGCGTGCTACCGAATGCAAGGGTTGTAACGATTTCCGTTGTCCGGTGCAAACCCCAACTTTCCGGCACGCCCTGTCCCCCTGTTCAGACCACGCCGAACGCCAGCATTGCATCGGCGACCTTCTTGAATCCTGCGATATTTGCGCCCTTCACATAATCGACATAGCCGTTGCCCTTGTCGCCATAGGCTATGCAGCGACCATGAATGCCTTGCATGATGTCGAGCAGCATCTGCTGCAGTTCTTCTTCCTTCCACGAACGCCGTGCGGAATTCTGGCTCATCTCCAATCCGGAAACCGCGACTCCGCCGGCGTTGGCCGCCTTGCCCGGCGCGAACATGATCCTGGCGTCCTTGAACACATGGGTCGCCTCGAGCGTGGACGGCATATTGGCACCTTCCGATACCGCGATGCAGCCGTTGGCGACCAGCGCCTTTGCCTCACCCGCATCGAGTTCGTTCTGCGTGGCGCACGGCAGGGCGACGTCGCATTCGACATGCCACGGACGATTGCCTTCGTGGAAGGTCGCCCCCTTGAACTCGTCCGCATATTCGCTGATCCGCCCACGCCGGTGAGTCTTGTGCGCCTTGATCCAATTGATCTTGTCCTGACCGATGCCATCGGGATCGTGAATGAAGCCGCCGGAATCGGACATCGTCACCACCTTGCCGCCAAGCTGGGTGATCTTCTCCGCAGCGTGCGTCGCAACATTGCCGGATCCGGAAATGACCGCCGTCTTGCCCTTCACCTCGTCGCCGCGGTGCTTGAGCATTTCCTGCAGGAAATAGACCGCGCCGTAGCCGGTCGCTTCGGGCCGGATCATCGATCCGCCATATTCCATGCCCTTGCCGGTGAGGACGCCGGTGAAATGGTTGGTGATCCGCTTGTACTGTCCGAACATATAGCCGATTTCGCGCCCGCCGACGCCGATGTCACCGGCCGGGACGTCCACGTCCGCGCCGATATGGCGATAGAGTTCGGTCATGAAACTCTGGCAGAAGCGCATGACTTCGCGGTCGGATTTGCCCTTGGGGTTGAAGTTCGAACCGCCCTTCCCGCCGCCCATCGGCAAGCCGGTAAGCGCGTTCTTGAACGTCTGTTCGAAGGCGAGGAACTTGAGCACGCTTTCGTTCACGCTGGGATGGAACCGGATACCGCCCTTGTATGGACCGATCGCGTTGTTGTTCTGGACCCGCCAGCCACGCTGGACCCGGATATGGCCCGCGTCGTCTTCCCAGCAAACCCGGAAACTCACCACCCGGTCTGGCTCCGCGATGCGGCGGAGTATCTGCTGCGAGTGGTATTCTTCCTTGTCCTCCATGAATTCGAAGATGTCCTGCGCCACTTCCTGCACCGCCTGAGTGAACTCCGGCTGATGCGGGTTGCGGCGCTGCACGCCTTCCATGAACGTCTCGAAATCGACATGATCTGTAACTGCCACGATCGCCCCTCCTGATTGCCGGCGGACATCATGCCAGCCAGAAATTATTCGCGACCATGCCCCGGGGTGTCGTGTCCAAGGCGGACAAGCCCCCTACGTGCCATGCGGCAGTCTAGCGGTGAATTTCGTCCACGCAATGGCCCTGACAAGGGTTTATCGCAGACACCCTGGCTCGCGGGTGCCGAACTATTCGTCGCCCATCGGGCCGAAGGCTTCCTCTACTGTGGCTGGCTTCTTCGGGGGTGCTTTGGCGGCGGGTGGGCCCGATGGCGTTTCACCTGCAGTGGGTGCGCCGTCACCGGCATCTTCCGGCGTATCTTCCTTGGGCGCCGCCTTGCCCTTCGCCGAGGCTCCCGTCACCGGACCGAGCAGCTTGGCAAGACCGCCCAGCTGCTGGCTCATCACCCCGTCAACCGCCTTGGCAATCTCGGGCGTTTCAAAGCGCATATAGCCGCCGACCACATATTCAAACACGATCACCGTGCCCGCGTCCGACGGCGTGAGGGTGACGGTGAGGACGCCCTGCACCGGCTCGCTTTGCAGCGGCCCGAGGCCGCCGCGCATCCGCAGCGCCTTGCCCGGATCGGCGAGCAGGACGACCATATGCTGCGCGCTGCCGCGGCGGACACCCTCGGGCGCATCCTTAGGCACGGGCAGCAATTCGCAGAAGCAGCCGCCGCCCTGCGGGCTGATGTAGAGATTTTCCGCATCGGCGGACCAGGTATGGCTGCTGTTCCACCATTTCGACGGTGTGATCAGCGCCTGCCATGCATCGAAGGGTGTTGCTTTCACCACTGCCGCATCGCGGGTGACGAAGCTTCCCTCCCCCTGTTCGATGACCTCGGCCGAAGCTTGCCCCGGGTTCAGGAGGATCGCCGCACAGGCAGCAGTCACGGCAAGTGGCAGTTTCAGCATCGCGGGCACCTTTGCACAATCGTTCCGATTTCCGCGGTTTATTCCACGGTGCGGTGCAAAGGCCAAGAGATCATCCGCAAAATATCCAGTCGTACCGGATTTCTGCCGCGTTCAGTTCAGGATCGCGTCGAGCGCAGAGGTTACCGTATCGATGCTGGCCATCCCGTCGACCCGGCTGACGATGCCGCGCGCTTCATACACCGGCAGGACCGGCGCAGTCTTTGCGCGGTATTCCTTCATCCGCATACGCACGGTTTCTTCGTTATCGTCCGGCCGCCGCTTGAAGTGGGTGCTGCCGCATTTGTCGCACACACCCTCAACCTTCGGGAGCTTGTGGCGGTCGTGATATCCCGCGCCGCAATTCGCGCAGGTGAAGCGGCCGGTGATCCGGTCGACCAGCGCATCTTCGTCCACTTCGAGTTCGATGACATGGTCGAGCGAGCGGCCGTGACGTGCGAGGATTTCCTCCAGCGACCGGGCCTGCTGCTTGGTGCGTGGGTACCCGTCGAAGATCGCCCCGGTTTCCGGTCCCATCTGCCCAAGTTCGTCGTCAATCAGCGCGGATACGATTTCGTCGGAAACCAGCTCCCCGCGGGCCATGACGGCTTTGGCTTCGAGCCCGACTCGCGTTCCTGCCTTGACCGCTTCGCGCAGCATGTCGCCGGTGGAAAGCTGACGCATCCCGTATTGATCGACCAGACGCGACGCCTGGGTGCCTTTACCGGCACCCGGGGGGCCCAACAGGATAATGTTCACGGCAGAAACCCCCTCGATCCGGAACTGCATCGCATCAGCGATTGCGGCCCTTCAATTTCGCCTTCTTGATCAGATCGCCATATTGGTGGGCAAGCAGATGTGACTGCACCTGGCTGATCGTATCGACGGTGACGTTGACCACGATCAGCAGGCTGGTTCCGCCCAGAAACAACGGAATGCCGGTCTGCGCAATCACATATTCCGGAATGACGCACACCAGCGTAAGGTAGGCGGCACCGACAACCGTGATACGGGTCAGGACGTAATCGAGATATTCGGCCGTGCGGTTGCCCGGACGGATCCCGGGAATGAACCCGCCGTTCTTCTTCAGATTCTCCGCCGTTTCTTCCGGATTGAACACCACTGCGGTGTAGAAGAAGCAGAAGAAGATGATACCGGCCGCATACAGCGCCATGTACAATGGCTGGCCGTGCTGCAGATATTGAAGCGTCGATTGCAGGATCGCGCCGCCGGTGCTTTCGGTGCTGACCGATGCGCCGGCGAACTGGGTAATCGTCAGCGGCAGCAACAGCAGCGAACTGGCGAAAATCGGCGGGATAACGCCCGCGGTGTTGATTTTCAGCGGCAAATGGCTGCGGTCAGCCTGCATCATGCCCTGGGCGCTGGCGCGCTTGGGATATTGGATCAGCAGCCGGCGCTGCGCCCGCTCCATGA
The DNA here is from genome assembly GCF_034376665.1 of Allopontixanthobacter sp. NCBI lineage: Bacteria > Pseudomonadati > Pseudomonadota > Alphaproteobacteria > Sphingomonadales > Erythrobacteraceae > Allopontixanthobacter > Allopontixanthobacter sp. The sequence continues at coordinate 13,905 of NZ_JAXMJI010000072.1, forward strand.
AGCAGATGAACAGGATCAGCACCACTACCATGACGATGAAACCGATGATTACCGCCGGGCCGATCGAACCGGTCCGGCCGCCTTCGAAAAGGTTGGTCACGAATGTTGGGAACTGGGCGACAATGCCGGCCATGATGATCAGCGACACGCCGTTGCCGATCCCGCGGCTGGTGATCTGTTCGCCCAACCACAGCAGAAACATCGTCCCGCCAACGAGGCTGATGACGGCGCCGATGCGGAACATGTAGCCGGTCTGGACCACGGCCTGCAGGCCGCTCTGCGCGCCGTAGGCCTCGAGCCCGGCGGCCAGGAACCAGCCCTGGATCGCGCACAGGAACACCGTGCCGTAGCGGGTGTACTGGTTGAGTTTCTGCCGGCCGGTCTGGCCTTCCTTCTTCAGCGCCGCGAGTGCAGGATGGAGCGAGGACGCCATCTGCACCACAATCGACGCGGTAATATAGGGCATCACGCCGAGCGCGATCAGGCTCATCCGTTCCAGACTGCCGCCGGAGAAGGTGTTGAACAGGTCGAGAATTCCGCCCCGGGTCTGGTCGTACAGCGTTTCCAGCACCAGCGGGTTGACCCCCGGCAGCGGCACGAAGCTGAGGAAGCGGAAAACGATCAGCGCACCGATGGTGAACCAGATACGCTTCTTGAGCTCGGTGGCTTTCGAGAAATTGGCGAGACTTAGGTTGCTCGCAATATTATCGGCGCGTGATGCCATGTTCTTGTGTGAGCCTTGACGTGTGTTAGCCGTTAATCGGGCACCGGATGATCCGGCCTTCGATGGTCACATAAGGTGCCGTTGCCCGAATGTCGAACCCTGCACCTGCAAAAACCAACATCCCGGCCATTTGCGGGGCCGCTGTCCACAGGCATCGCGCCCATTTCGGCAGCCCCGGCCATGGCCGGGACGGTGATTTCTTACTTCTTGTTCTTCTTCTCGAGACGCTTGGCCGTCGCTTCGGCCTTCTTCGCCTTGACTTCCAAATTGGTCGGGAGGGTCACTTCAACCGAACCGCCAGCCTTCTCGACAGCGGCAACCGCGCCCTTGGATGCACCGGCGACGGAGAACTGGACTTTCTTGGCGGTCAGTTCGCCCTTGGCCAGCAGCCGCACGCCGTTCTTGCCGCCGCGGCCGAGGCCGGCGGCCTTCAGTGCCGCGTGATCGACCAGCTTGCCGGCGTCGAGCTTGCCCGCATCGATGAACTTCTGGACCATGCCCAGGTTCACTTCAGCAAAATCCTTCCCGAACGGGTTGTTGAAGCCGCGCTTCGGCAGACGCATGTGGAGCGGCATCTGCCCGCCTTCGAAGCCTTTTACGGCAACGCCGGAACGGCTCTTCTGGCCCTTCTGGCCGCGGCCGGAGGTCTTGCCCTTGCCCGAACCGATGCCCCGACCCACGCGCATGCGTGACTTGCGGGCACCGTCATTATCGCGGATTTCATTCAGTTTCATGGTTTTGCACTAGCT
>NZ_JAXMJI010000073.1:0-20256 GCF_034376665.1 Allopontixanthobacter sp.
ATACGCCCGGTTGGCTCTGTGTTCATGGCAATTCGTTAGGCGATCCGGCAGGGAAGGTGAAGCGTTACTCCGCAGCTTGCCTTTCTGTGTCCGAGACGACAGTATCGAAGTGCAATATTCCGTCCTCGATCGGCATGTTCCTCAGATCGTCGCGATCCTTCCGGTAATCCTGGTTCATCCGCCACGGCATGACCGGCGCATTTCTTGGCATCAGATGTTTGGAACGCTGGAGATAGCCGGAAGAGAAATCGAATATGTCATCTTCTTCCAGACCGTGATTGTCGGGCAAGACCGGCACTGCGATGTCTGCGCCGACTTCCTCCATCCGGTTCAGCACCTTGCAGACATATTCGGCGACGATATCCACCCGCAAGGTCCAGCTGGCATTGAGATAGCCGAACACCGCCGAGAAATTCGGCAGGTTGGAAAACATGCAATGCTTGTAATAGAATCGTTCGTTGAACCGGACCGGTTTACCGTCGACGCTGACCGCGATCTTGCCCATGACGGCGATGTTCAATCCCGTGGCCGTGACAATGAGGTCGGCGGGCAGGACGGCTCCGGAGACCAGCTTGATCCCCTCCGGAACGAAGCGGTCGATGTGGTCGGTAACAATCTCGGCCTTGCCGCTCTTCATCGCTTCGAACAGGTCGCCGTCCGGAATGAAGCACAAACGCTGTTCCCAAGGATTGTACGGCGGTTCCAGCGCTACCGGATCGTATTTGTCACCGAGGGCTTTTCTGGCCCGTTCCCGGAGCGATTCCGCAACCTGTTCGGGATTGGTTCGCGACCGCTTGAACATGAGATCGGTCAAGTACACATTCTTCCACCGGGTCAGGCGGTAAGCCCATTCGGCAGGCATGATCTTGCGCAGGAAATTTGCAATGTGGTCTTTCGCCGGGATCGAACGGATCCAGGTCGGGGTCCGTTGGAGCATGGTAACCTTGGCGGCTTTCTCGGCCATCACCGGCACGATCGTGACCGCGGTTGCGCCCGAACCGATGACGACAACATTCTTTCCGGCGTAATCGAGATCCTGGGGCCAGAATTGCGGATGGACGATCTCGCCGCCGAAATCCTCGGTCCCCTGAAAACCCGCATCATACGGTTGATCGTAATCGTAATATCCCGAACCGAGGAACAGCCAGTTTGCAGTCACGACGCGGCTTTGGCCGCCTGTTTCCACGGTGACATGCCAGCGTCCCTCGTCATGCCGGAAATCGGCGCTCACCACCTTGTGATCGAGGCGGATATGATCGCGGATTCCCCGTTCGTCGGCGATGCGGTTCAGGTAATCGAGAATGCGCTCGCCCTTCGCGATGCTTTCCTCGTCGCGCCACGGCTCGAATCCGAAGCCCAAGGTATGCATGTCGCTGTCGGACCGGATGCCCGGATAGCGGAACAGGTCCCATGTCCCGCCAAGATTTTCGCGCCGCTCGAGGATGGTATAGGTCCGGTTCGGGCACAGCATCTCGAGATGGGCAGCGATGCCGATGCCGGAAATACCGGCGCCGACGATCAGGACATCGAAATCAGAAGGCGTCGTGAGCACGGTAAATCTCCTACTGACACCAATGTAAGCACATGCGCGGTCTCAAGGCCAGTCCCTCTTTGCAACCTTGCTCCGCTGATCGGGCATTCCCATGGCAACCAGCAAGCCGGTTTCGTCCTGCAGGGCGCGGAAATCGTCCTTGCTGCCCATGCCCCGCCAGTTCGCCAGGATGAGCGATTGTGCAACCGCCCCGCCGAGAGTCGTACCCGGCCCGGTGATGATGAACAGGTCGGGCGCGAATTCGCGCGCCGCTACTTCAACGGCGCGGGTGAAATCGTATGTTTGCGTGACCTGCTCGCCGAGGGTGTAGTCCCGCAATGAAGCGGTGTCGCTGGCGTGCGGCCACCAGACCGCTCCGCGTCCGTCGATCATCGGAACGGCTGGTTGGCCGAACAGATCGGCGGGCAGCCTTTCGCGCCCGCGCTGGGCAACAGGTTCCTGCAGTTCGGTATGGAAAGCGGCATGATTGCCCAGCCGCATCGGGAAACGGCCCTGGATCGGCTCTGCCTCTGCTTCGAATGCCGCCAGTCCCGGCGCATCGCCGGCCAGCACCAGCATCCCGCCGAGCGCAATCGACAGCCGCAGCACATGGCCCTCGCGCCGGTCGATATTGTCAACCAGTGCCAGCAAGGCACCGCGGCGTGCGGGATCGGGCCGCCAATCGTCGTCCAGGAAGGGATAGACCAGCTGTCCTCCGATCAACGATTCTTGCATCAACGTGCCCATGGTGTTGGCGACTTTGAAGCCATTTTCCGGTGACAATGCGCCTGCGCAGGCGAGCGCCGAATACCAGCCCATCGAATTTCCGGTGACCGCAACCACCTCGACCTGATCCCGGTCGATGCCGAGATAATCACCCAGCGTTGCGGCGTAGATAAGGCCCGAGGCATTGTCGCCGCGCGTGTGCTTTATGCCGGAAAACCGCTCTGCACTGTCGAGTGCGATCAGCGTTTCCTGCCCCGCGGCGGCGCGCTGCGCATCGAATTTGGCGAGCAGTGCCGCGTCGGGGAAATGCTGCGCCAGATAGCCCAGCTCCGCCTTGTTATAGGTTCCGCGGCCAGGGCAGATGACGACCGCCGTTTTCATCGCGTTGCCCCTAGCAAGTCCCGCGCGGCGGCGATGATCTGCTCCGCCGAGGGCATGGTGGCCGCATAGGCTGGACCGGTCGGGATGAAGCTGTCCCTTGCGCTGATCCGGGCGACCGGTCGTTTGGCGGCGTCTTTTTCGGCAAAGATGGTCATCAGCGCATCGGCGATGCCGCCGCTGGCCCGCGTTTCGTCGACGATCAGGACATGGCGGCAGTTCCCGGTCGCGGCGAGCAGGGCTTCGTCGGGCAGGGGCGACAGCCAGTTCAGATCGATCACGCGGGCGGAAATCCCCTCCGCCTCCAGCACCCGCTGCGCTTGATGCGACAGATAGGCTCCATTGGCGAAGCTGATGATCGCAAGGTCTTCTCCGGTGCCGGTAGTGGTCACCTCGCCAAAGCCGATGTGCTCGCCCGCCGCCGGATAGGTCCCCAACCAGCCGCTATCACCCGCTGCGTGCAGATCGCGCATTCCGTAGAGCGCAATCGGTTCGAGGAAGACCACCAGCCGCTGTTCTTCCCGCGCCAACCGCACGCATTCGCGCAGCAGCCGCACGGCGTCCGGACCATTGGACGGACAGGCCAGGATCAGGCCCGGAATATCGCGCAGGACGGCAACCGAATTGTCGTTGTGGAAGTGCCCGCCGAACCCCTTCTGATACCCCAGCCCGGCGATCCGCAGCACCATCGGATTGGTGTATTGGCCATTGGAAAAGAACGGCAGCGTCGCGCCTTCGCCGCGGAGCTGATCCTCGGCGTTGTGGAGATAGGCCAGGAACTGGATTTCCGGGATCGGCAGCAGCCCGTTCTGCGCCATCCCCAGCGCCAGGCCGAGGATCGATTGTTCGTCCAGCAGCGTATCGATCATCCGCGCCCGTCCGAACCGCTGGCCGAGTTTCTGGGTCACCCCGTAAACCCCGCCCTTGCGGCCGATATCTTCCCCCATCATCACGATTTCGGGGTGATCGAGCATCAGGTCGGTGAGCGCGAAATTGATCAGGCGGGACATGATCTGGGGCTGGTCCGCCGCCTTAAGATCGGATCCGAATGCTGCCGCGCGTTCCTCTGGGGCGGTCCCGTTGGTGGGGGCGTGTTCGCGGCGCGGCGGGATGATGCTCGCCATGACATCCTCCGCCGTTTGCAGGCGCGGACGGGTGACCGCTTCCTGCGCCACGCGATCGACCCGCACGCAGGTGCTTTGGTAGATCGCCAGCGCGTCTTCCGGCGTTAGCGCGCCCGCGTTGTCCAGCAGGCGCACGCAATGCAGCAGCGGATCGTTTGCCTCGTCGGCTTCCACCTCCGCCTTGCTCAGATAGGTGGTGGGCACGTCCGCACCCGCATGGCCATAGAGCCGCACGGTGCGGATATGCAGGAAAGCGGGCTTGCGGCGGGTGCGGACGAATTCCGCAGCCTCGCGGGCGACGCGGAACGTCTCGTAAATATCCAGCCCGTCGCAATGGAAATATTGCAGGCCCGGCCGCTGGGCGAAGCTGGCCGCGATCCAGCCATCGGGAGTCTTGGTGGAAATGCCGATGCCATTATCCTCGCACACGAACAGCAGCGGCAGCGGGACTTTCTGGAACGCGGTCCAGCAGGCGGTGTTGATTGCGCCTTGCGCAGTGGAATGGTTGGCCGAAGCATCGCCGAACGAACACAGCACAACCGCGTCGTCGGGCAGGACTTGGTGTTCGGGCCGGATACGCCGCGCCAGCCCTACCGAATAGGCTGCGCCCACCGCTTTGGGCAAATGGCTGGCGATGGTCGATGTCTGCGGCGGAATGTTGAGCGCTTTGGAACCGAGCACCTTGTGCCGTCCGCCCGAAATCGGGTCTTCGCTGGAACAGGCGAACGACAGCAGCATGTCCCAGGTGATCGTCTGGCCCGCAACCTGGCCCGCCCGCTGGATCTGGAAGGCGGCGTCGCGGTAATGGAGGAATGCCATGTCGGTGGGGCGCAGGGCCGCAGCAACCGCCGCCATCCCTTCATGGCCGGAGGAACCGATGGTGTAAAACCCCTGACCCGCCGCCTGCATGGCTCGGCTGGTGCGGTCGAGCGCCCGGGTAAGGCAGGCGGAGCGGTAGATCGACACCGCCAGCTCCGGCGGCAGCGCGCTATCGGGCGCGTTGCCCCCCGGCAGATCACCCGATGCCACCCGGCGCAGGAAATTGTCGTGAACGATTGCCGCGCGGTCCATATTGCTCCGATAGGCTGTCAAAACCGATCTGTCAGGCCCAATCTGGCCCCGAATGAGCATAGGGTGTTGGGATTTCGGCAAAGCGCTGGTAGGCGCTGCGCCATGCTTGGAATCAACGGAATCACCGTGCGGCTTGGCGGCCGGACCATACTCGATCGCGCGACGGCCTCGGTCCCTCCGGGCGGGCGCGTGGGGCTCATCGGCCGCAACGGGGCGGGCAAGTCCACCTTGATGAAAGTGATGATCGGCAGCCTCGACCCCGACGAAGGTACGATCGACATGCCCAAGGCGACGCGGCTGGGCTATATCGCGCAGGATGCTCCGACCGGCACCGCCACGCCTGCCGAAACCGTGCTAGCGGCAGATGTAGAGCGCGCCGAGCTGATGGCGGCGTCCGAAACCTGCACCGATCCCCACCGGCTGGGCGACATCCATGACCGGCTGCTGGCGATCGACGCCTATTCCGCGCCATCCCGCGCCGCCCGTATCCTGACCGGTCTGGGTTTCGACGAGGAGATGCAGAACCAGCCGCTCGACAGTTTCTCCGGCGGCTGGAAGATGCGTGTGGCGCTGGCCGCGCTGCTCTATTCCACGCCCGACGTGCTGCTGCTGGACGAAGCCTCCAACCACCTCGATCTGGAAGCGACCTTGTGGCTGGAGAACTTCCTCAAGAGCTATCCCGCGACGGTGGTGGTGATCAGCCACGAACGCGACCTGCTCAACAATGTGGTCGACAACATCCTGCATCTGCAGGGCGGCAAGCTGACGCTGTATCCCGGCGGATACGACAGTTTCGAACGTCAGCGGGCGGAACGCGCGGCACAATTGGCGGCGGCCAAGGCGTCGCAGGATGCGCAGCGCGCCCGCCTGCAGGATTATGTTGCGCGGAACAGTGCGCGTGCCTCCACCGCGAAGCAGGCCCAGTCGCGCGCCAAGATGCTGGCCAGGATGCAGCCGATTGCGGCGCTGATGGAGGACCCCTCGCTCAGTTTCGACTTTCCCAGTCCCGCCGAACTGAAACCGCCGCTGATCACGCTCGACCTCGCGGCGGTGGGCTATGCGCAGGATACACCCATCCTCAAGCGGCTCAATCTGCGGATCGACCCGGACGACCGGATCGCGCTGCTCGGGCGTAACGGCAATGGCAAGACCACGCTGGCCCGGCTGCTGGCGGCGCAGCTACCGCCGATGGAAGGCGAAATGAACGCCAGCGGCAAGATGCAGGTCGGTTACTTCACTCAGTATCAGGTGGAAGAACTGGCCAGCGACGCCACCCCGCTGGAACATATGAGCCGGGTGATGGAGGGCAAGCCGCCCGGTGCGGTGCGCGCGCAATTGGGGCGGTTCGGCTTTTCCGGCGACCGCGCCACGCAGCTGGTCGCCAAGCTGTCCGGCGGCGAGCGCGCGCGGCTGGCGCTGGCGTTGATCACCCGTGATGCGCCGCATCTGCTGATCCTCGATGAACCGACCAACCACCTCGACGTGGATGCGCGCGAGGCGCTGGTGCAGGCGCTGAATGATTATGAGGGCGCGGTGATCCTGATCAGCCATGACCGGCATATGGTGGAATTGACCGCCGACCGGCTGGTGTTGGTCGATGGCGGAACCGCGGCGGAATATTCCGGCAGCATGGAAGATTACATCGATTTCGTGCTGGGGCGCAATCAGCCGAAAGGCGATGGCAGCGAAAAGGGCGGCGGCACCAAGATTCAGAAGAAGGATCGCAAGGCTGCAGCGAAAGAGCGGGAGGCCGCGCGGGCTGTCAAAACCAGGCTGACTGCCGTCGAAAAGGAAGTCTCGAAACTGGAAGCGCAATGTTCTGCACTGGACCGGGCGATGTTCGAACCCGCTAGTGCCGCCCCAGAGTTCGCGAAATTGTCCATGGGCGAACTGTCCCAGCGGCGCGGACAGTTGGGCAATGATCTGGAAAAGAAAGAAGCCGAGTGGCTGGCGCTCAGCGAGCAGATTGGCGCTGGCTAGACTGCAGCTGGGGCCTTGCAGCCCTTCTTTGTTGAGGATGCCAGGCTTCAGGGCCTGAGCGCACCCTGCGATGTGCTTGGTGCCGCGCGTTTCCCGTTTCCGGTAGCGGCTCTTATGCAAAGATACTTAATACATCGGTAACCAGGTTTGAAAACCCCACCGATACGGCTGTCCCTTAATTGTGGTCAGCATGAAGAACCGGATTTTTTCGGAACGGCTGACCCGGAGCCTGTATGGGCTCGGCATGGTTGGTGCGGCTCTGGCGATTTCGCCATCGACCAAGGCGCAAGTTGCTATGGTCGGGGTAATGCTGCCCGCCTCGGCATCCGCGGTGGTCATGGCTTCATGTCAGTTTCAAGCCGATGCCTCCGGCCCGGGCTCGCTGGCTGCAAACGTCCCTTCGCGCTCGAAAGCAGGGGCGATCGTCGGCAGCGGCGCCGCAATGAGCGCGCTGGAACGCATGATTCAGGCGCAATCCGGCCAGGCCGTTACCGATGTTGCCTTTGGCGCGAACGGCAGTACTGCGACTATCGCCACCTCGTCCCTGGCATTGCCGCCCAGCCAGTGTCTGGGGCAATTCGGTTCGCCTTTTTCGGGAGTAAATCCTGCCGCCACAGTGATGGCTCCTGCAACGGATTTCCTTGCCAGCAAACGGATCAAGATCAGTAATACATCCCTGGAAGCCGACTGGCGCCGGGTGAACAGCGGGCAGCTGTCCAGCAACTGGGCCAGCCGGCAGTTGGGCGCTGGTAAGCGGTCGGAAGAAGAATTGGTGCAGGCGGTGAACGCTTATGCCAATCGAGCAATTCGCTATGCCGAGGACCGTGATTTATGGGGCAAGGCCGATTACTGGGCCAACGCCAAGACCACGTTCCGCCTGGGCCAGGGCGATTGCGAGGATATCGCCATTGCCAAGATGCAGATGCTGGCCGCGCTGGGCATCAAGCGTGAAGACATGATTCTGACGCTTGCAAGGGACCTGATCCGCGGCGCAGATCATGCCGTGCTGATCGTCCGGCTCGGCGGCCAGTTTGTCATGCTCGACAACACCACCGACAAATTGATCGATGCATCGCAGTCGCAGGGGTACCGGCCGATATTGAGCTTTGGCAGCAGCCAGAGCTGGATCCACGGTTTCTGATCTCTACCGTTCAGTCAGGGCCATGTCGAAGGCCTTGGCGACAGGCTTGAGCAGGTAGGTCAGGATCGATTTGCGGCCCGTAATGATTTCGACATCGCAGATCATGCCCGGTACGATCGGCAGTTTCTGCCCGGCCCGTTCGATAAAGGCGCGGTCGGTTTCGACCACCACCAGATAATAGGCCTCGCGCTCGACCTCGTCATAGATCGAATCGGCGCTGATTTGCCGCACGACGCCGGAAATTCCGCCGAAAATGGAAAAGTCGTAAGCCGTCACTTTGACGTTCGCCGGATCCCCCACCTTGATGAAGGCGATATCGCTCGGGCGGATGCGCGCTTCGACGAACATCCGGTCACCCACAGGTACCACCTGCATGATCTTCTCGCCGGCATTCACGAAGCCGCCGACGGTGGTAATCTGGACATCGTTGACGATCCCGTCGGACGGGGCGCGTAGTTCGTTCTTCTGCTGGCGTGCTGCGGCACCGCGGATGGTTTCTTCGTTCACGGCAATCCGGGTGTTGACCTCGCTGCGTTCCGAGAGCGCCTGTTCGCGGAAATCGAGACGTGCGGAATTGAACTGTGCCTGCGCTTCGTTGATGGCGGCTTGCGCCCGGCCGACCCCTTGGTGAGCGGCGGACAAGCGCCCCCGCGTATCCACCAGATCGCGCTGCGCGGTGATCAGTTCGGTGCGGGGAATGATGCCTTTGGCCGCCAGCGGTTCGAGCATGGCGACCTGATCGCCCGCCAGCCGCACGCTGTTTTCCAACGCGGCAACGGTCGCCTGACCTTCGCTCAGATCCCGTCGGCGCTGCTCGATTGCGCTTGCAAGACCGCTCTCCCGGCTCCGCGCGGTGGCTATGCGAACCTGCGCCAGGCGGCGTTCTTCGGCGCATAAAGTCCCTTCACCGCAGCCCATGGAACCGCCCGATGCCTCGGTCGCCAGACGGCTTGCCCTGGCGGCCAGGCGGCTGTTTTCCGTCTCCAGCTGGCCCAGTTCCGACGCGGATTGCGCATCGTCCAGGCGGACCAGAAGCTGGCCCTTCTTCACCACCTGGCCGTTACGGACGAGAATTTCGGAAATCGTTGCGGATTCGGAGGGCTGGACCAGCTGCGTCTTGCTGGACGGGATCACCTTGCCCATCCCGCGCGTGATTTCGTCCACCTGGGCCAGACTGGCCCAGACAATCAGCACCGCCACGCCAAGCGCAGAAATTGCGATCAGCTTGCGGTTCGCATCCCAGCCGGAAATCCGCGCGATCATACTCATGGAGTGATTTTTCCTGCTTTGCCCGACGCAACGGCGAGGGCTGGCGTTGCCATATTGCCAATACCAGCTTGTTGCCCGTTGACCAACTCGCGGTAGCCGGAGCTTGCCTGAACCGGGTCGGGGATCGACAGGCGCCATTCCTTGGTCGTGTCGATCCGGCCGCCGACATCGGCCTCTGCGTGGCGGTCCGATGCGAGTTTGGTAACCGTCAGACCCGGCACCAGATCTTCGTCCGAAGCCGCGGCAAATTCCGCATCCAGACTATTGTTCAGCGCATTGCGGAGCCGTGCCATGTCGAGCGACGGGATTGCTTCCCGCCCGGCCCAGCGGCCCGTGAATGCGCCGGAATTTCCCCAATTTCCCTTGAAACGATAGAAGATGTGGACACCGATCTTGTCGATTTTTCCGAGGTTATAGGCCCAGCGCGGCACCACGTAATCAGCATGGTAATGCGTCGCCGTTCCCACGCTGGGTTCGACGGTTCCGGTCAGGGCGGCTTTCGCCACCGCCAGCGATTCCTTCCACTGGCGGGCCATGGGAACGCGCAGCAGCGAACCGTCGCAGGTGAAGCTGAACTGGCACACGCGCTTGTTGGCCCCGTCGTAGACTACGCCGCAGACCGAAGACGGGTAGGCCGGGTGGCGCATCCGGTTGAGCACGACCTGCGCAACCGCGCGCTTGCCTTGCGCCGGTTCGTTGGCCGCTTCGTAATAAATCGCCTGCGTCATGCATTTGAGCGCCGTACCATAGCTGCCGTCCGCGCCGCTCAGCGCGGAAAAACCGGACAAGGTCTGCAATGTGCCGCCCGACAGCGGGATCAGCGCATTCCGGTCATGGGCGGAGGTTCCTTCGATGACGATTTCCGCGGCCTCTCCTTCGGTGAGGCTGGCCAGGGTCTTCGCCTGCTCGGCACTGATCCGGACCGGTGCGGGATCATTCGCTTGTGCGGAAAACCACCAGCTCGCCGCCGCCGCGGCCAGGCCCGCGATGAATATCAGGAAAAGGATGATTTTCACCGCGCGCGACCGTCCCGACCCTGCTTCGGCGTCCGGAGACAGCCGGTTGGTATCCAGCGGCAGATCGCTCACGACAAATTCCCGGAGGTGGCCAGGATCTGGTCCTTGGGACCATCGGCCACGATCCGCCCGGCTTCCAGGACTATGATCCTGTTGCACAGAGCGAACAGCGCCGGCCGATGGGTAGCCACCAGCAATGTCTGGCTGGAAGACATCGAGGCCTGCAGGCGGTCGACGAACAACCTTTCGGTCTGACTGTCCATCGCCCCGGTCGGCTCGTCGAGAAACAGCATCTGCGAGGGCGAGACAAAGGCGCGGGCCAATGCGAGGAACGATCGCTGCCCGCCGGAAAGTCTCCGGCCATGTTCGCCCACCATGCGGTCGAACCCGCCGGCATCGCGCGACAGGAATCCGTCCGCGCCGGTCATCTGCAAGGCCTGGATCAATTGCTCGTCCGCGGCATCTGCGCTGCCGAGAGTGAGATTATCCTTCACGCTGCCGGTAAACAGGCTGGCGTCCTGCCCCACGAAGCGGAAAGCGTGGCGCAAATCCTGCGGGCGGAACTGGCGGCTGTCGATCCCGTTGACCAGCATCGATCCGCCGGTTGGCTGATAAAGCCCGCACAGCAAACGCCCGAGGGTGGATTTGCCCGAAGCAACGCGCCCGACCAGGGCAATCCGCTCGCCCGGCTCGATCGTCAGATTCAGCCCCTGCAACGACGGGACTGCCGCTTCCGGGTAGGAAAACTCCAGCCCATCCAGCGTGATGGACGCCGACCGGACGGTAGCCGGGATCGAGACACTGCCCTGGCGCCGCTCATCCTCGGCGTCGAACAGGCCTTCGATACTGGACAGGGTCTCACGCGCCTGACGCCCGCGGGTAAGCAGGAACGCGATCTGTCCGGCGGGGGCCAGCGAACGGGACGACAGCATCACGATGGCAATGATCGCGCCCATCGAAATCTGGCCCGCAACGAAGAGGTAGTAGCCGCCGATAACCAGCGAGATGCTGGATATCTGCTGGAATGTCGCGGCAAGGCCGACAGCGGTCGAACTGATCTTGCGCAGACGGGCCTGCGAATTGCCGCCCACTTCGGCCAGACGGTACCAGCGGCCGACCATGCTGCTCTCGCCGGTCAGGCTCTTCAGCGTTTCCATGCCGGCGAGCGATTCCACCAGCAGGGTCTGCTGCAAACCGTGATCGGCCTGCGCATCGCGCGATGCCTCGATCACCTTGCGTTGCAGGATGAAGCCGGCAATCGCCATCAATCCCATCGCGATGAGGGGGATCAGCGCCAGGAATCCGGCAATATAGGCAATCGCCGCGACAAAGATGAACAGGAACACCACGTCCACCATCAGCACGATCGTGGTCGAGGCGAAGAAATCGCGCACGGATGCATATTCGGAAACCCGCGCCGCCAACGCGCCGGTGTTGCCTTGCCGCGCGCTGAGCGGGGTCACCAGCAGCCTGCCGAAAATCTTCTGCGACAATTTGAGGTCCAGCCGCTTGCCCACCTGGTCGATGACATTGGACCGGGCGTAGCGCAGGGCAAATTCCAGCGCGAAGGCCAGCAACACGCCCACGCCCAGCACCCACAGGGTTGCCTCCGCGCGATTGGGGATCACCCGGTCGTACACATTCATGGAAAAGAGGGGGAGCGACAGCGCCAGCAGATTGATGATCAGCGAGGCAAGGATAACCGGGCGGTAGGCCGCACGTTCCTTGTGCAATTCGCTCCAGAACCAGTGATTGCGGCCCTTGGCGTACCATGGGGCTTCGTTTTCGCGCAGGGCATCGGGATCGCCTGTGACGGTCAGGAAGCCGCCGGAAAATTCCGCGGCAAGCTCCGCAAACGGTTCCCAGACCGATTCCCCTGCCCCGGGCCGCCAGACGCGCACCTGCCCGTCCTTCACTTCGTGCAGAACCGCTGCGCGATCCTGCGCCAAGGCCACGATTGCCGGGTAATGATGTTCGGCGCGGGGCAACTTTCGTGCTTCGACAGGCACGAAATTCATGCCCGCCAGTTCGATCGCCGGCCCCGCCTGATGGAACGGAAGGCTTCCGTCCTGCCCGCGAGCGAGAGTGTAAAATTGCGACGCGGAAAACGGAATCCCGTAACGCGCAGCCAGTTCGCCGATGGCGCCGGCTACTGGATCACTCGATGTCTGGCTGATCGCTTGGTATTCCACCACCTTTCCAATCTGTTCTGGTGTTTGCCTGCCGGTCAATCGGGATAGACGCGGCGTTGCAATTCAGCCGGCACTTCCGGACCATAGTTGAACTGCGTGCGTTCCGTTTCCCCGGCCCCTGCGCCGGGAGCCAGTTCCAGCGCCTGCAGGAAGCGGTTGGTGGCGGCCAGCGTCTGATATTCGGCGAACATCTGCGAGAACCGTGCTGTTTCCAGGCGAACCTGCGTGTTGTAGCGCGTATTTTGCGCATCCAGCACGTCCAGCAGAGAGCGCCGACCGACGTTGAACTGGCTGCGATAGGACAGCAGCAGATCGTCGCTCACCCGGGCCTGGCGGTCGAGCGCGGCGGTGATGTTGTCCTGCGCCTTGATGGCGATCCAGGCGCTGCGCACATCCTCTTCCGCTTCGCGGCTTACCTCGTGAAGGCGGTACCGCGCCTGGCTCGAACGGCGGACCATTTCCTGATATTTCGCACGATTGATCCCCCCGTCGAAGATGTTCCAGCGCAGATAGACGCGCGCCTGAACATCGTTGGTTTCGCCGTTGAAACCGTCGATATCGTCCCCGACTCGGCCGACCACTTCGGCGCCGATAGTGGGGTAGAGGTCGCCATTGGCCGATTTTGCCAGCGCGTTGGCGGCATCGACATCCGCTTGCGCTTCCAGGATGCGCGGATTGCTCACCCGTGCCAGCCCGACTGCGGCATCGATGTTGGCCGGCAGCATGGCGTCCAGATCGGGCGGAAACTGTACCTGGTCGATGTCGAGGCCAGTCAGACGGCGCAGGCTGACCTTGGCGTTGGCAAGATCCTGAAACGCCTCTTCCTGCCGCACGATTGCGGATTGCAGGCGTTCCTCTGCCTGCTGCCGGTCGGCGATGCTGATCGAACCCTGATCAACCCCTTCGCCCAGGTCCCTCACCAGAACCTGGTGAAAACCGACATTGTCCTGACTGGCCGCGACAATCCGTTGCTGCAGCATGATATCGAGATATTGCCGCGAGATTTGCAAGGCGACGAATTCCGACCGCTCGAGCACGCGGAGCGAAGCCCCGTCTACCCGCGAAGCCTGCCGTAGCAATTCGCCGTTACGCCGGCCGAAGTCGATGATCGTCCAGTCGGCGCGAATATTCGCTTCGAGCGGATACAGCTCGTTATTGGCTATGCCGAGATTCCGGCGGGTGGCATTTTCCAGCCGGCGGACGCCACCAGAGGCTTCCACATCTACCCGCGGCGCATACAGTCCCTGGGCCTGTTTGCGTTCGAATTCGATCGCTTCCTTGTTGAACTGCGCCTGCAGGATTTCAGGATTGGACGCCATGGCCACTTCGACGGCCTGACGCAGCGAGATCGCTTGCCCGGTGTCCTGCGCCATGGCGGCTGCCGAACTGCCCGCCAACAAGATGGCTGCGAACTTAAGACTTTGCTTGAACATGGTGCCCCCCAATCAATTCGCGACGATTTCAACGCGGCGGTTCTGCGGACTGCGCACACCGTCGGCCGTTTGTTCGCGCATTTGCGTTTCGCCGCGCGCATCAACCTTTATGATTCCCGCCTCGACACCGCCGCTGACCAGAAAATCGGCCACCGCCCTGGCGCGGTTCATCGCCAAGGTTTCGTTGTAGGAATCGCTGCCGGCCCGGTCGGTATGACCGATCACGGAGATATTCGTCCACTGGCACGCTCCGCTGTTCTCGCTGACGAATTTGACCGTATCTTCAGCAGATGCCGGCAATTCGTAGGAATCGAATTCGAAGAAGATCAGCCGCGAAACATCCTTTTCGCACGCGGTACTTCTGGGCTGCTCGACCACCACCACGGCTTCCTGCGGCGGCAGCGGAACGCGCGTCATCATCTGGGACGCCAGCACGCATTTGCCGATACTGACTTCATCCTTGGTGGAAGACTTCAGGAATCCCAGTGCGATCCCGCATTGGGTCTTGGCTTCGTTGGCCCAGGTGTATCGATTGTCATTGGCCGATACGATCGAAGGATCAATGCTTGCTGCAAGCCCGGCGTCATAACGGGTCTGGATTTCCTGCCGCAGATCGGAAACCCCAAGATCCATCATTGCTTGAACGTCGTCCTGCGCCAATGCCCCGGTGGACCAGCAGGCAGCAAGACCGGCAACACATCCGGACAGTCGTTTCAGATTGATCATAAATCCCCCAAGTTTTCCTTATGCACCTTATGCCGAAGCAGCAAGCGCGCTCATATCGTCCGCAGTCATATCGACCATGGATTGCATTCCGAAGAACATCTGCGGATTGGCGATCCCGACATCCAGTATTGCCGCATCGAAGTGGCTTTCCGGCTGCGCTTCGCCCAGTGCAGCCCCGGCAAAATGATCGACAATGGCATCGACTGCATGGCTATCGACCACATCCGCAAAGGCTTCCTGCAGGGCAGAGAGGTCGAGGGCCGCAATTTCCGCACTTTCCGTAGCAACGGCTTGGGCCTTGGCGGCGCTATCCTGGCCAAGGGCCAGCAATGCGTCCATCATGTGCACCCCTTCGACCGAAGGTGCCGCGAATGCCGCAGCGCCCGCTACGGCACCGAAGGAAAACGCCGGTCCGGCAGAGGCTGCCAGGTCAAGACCGGCATGATCGAACGCCGCCGGCTCACCCAATTCGCCCTGGGAGACATTTTCAAACCCGGTCTGCCCGATCGAGGGGCTCGAGACCGATGCTTGTGCATCATTGCCCGATTGGAAGAAGTCGTCTCCGGCCACGGCCATCTGGTCCGCCATGGCCATGGTCGACTGTGCCGATCCGGACACGGGATTCTCCGTGCCGAGGTCCAATACCTTGGATGACAGGCCCGATGTTTCCTGATCCGTCGCCATCAGCATTTCGGGCATGACCAGTGCCGCAATTGCCGCATTGACACTGGCAACCTGGGCACCGCGCTGGTTCATTTCCGCGATTGCCGCTGTGGCGAATCCGGCATCGGCCAACACGCCGGTCGTACCGTCTGCCTTGGTATAGCTGCCGGTACCGTGCACCAATACATCGCCATTGGCCGCGCTGTAGGCGATGCCGTCGCTCGTGAGATTGATCGAGGTGATCCCCGCATCGGTCAGCGAACGGAATTCACCGGCATCGACCACACCGTCGCTATCGGCATCCTGCCACACACCGAACTCGGCGAAAGCGGCATCATTCGCATCCAGTTTGGAATCGCCGTTGCTGTCATAGGCCAAGGCCAGACCTTCAAGGTCCGTCTTTGCTCCGGCGGCATCGTCGGCAAAGACAATGTCATGGCCGGTCGCGGTCTGGCGGGCAAGCAGGCCATCATCGGCGCCGACCCAGGCAGTGGCAACAGCGCCGCTACCGTAATCGTAAACCACACCCGCGCTCAGATCGAGGAACTCGGCTCCGTCACGATCGAGGTCCAGTACGATGGGGGCGACTACCGGTGCGAAAGTAACCTGGATACCATCGGGAACAGTGACGCTGTCGCCATCGGCATCCGTGCCCACAATGTCAAAGGCGACATCAATCGGATCGGCACTGTTCTGGGTAGTGATGTCGAAGATACCGAGATCGAAGTTGTTGTTGCCCAGGGGCGATTCGACCAGAATTGCACTGAAGACTTCGTCTGAGGAAACCTGGTACAGATCGTTTACCTGCAATCCGTCGATGTTCACGCTGCCGTTTGCATCGAAGGTAACGGTGATGGCGCCCTTCGTCTGGATGGGGCCATCCGACAGGCTGAATGTATGGACGATCTGTGAACCACCGGGCCCGCCATTCTGGTCCGTTACCTGTACTTCGGTAATGTCGATGAAGAATTCACCCGCTTCCGGCGTCGTGCCATTGAAGCTGAAATCCTGATCGTCATCAGCGAGGATCGCGGTTACATTGATTTCTACGCGGGTGTTCGCATTGCCGCCGGTCTGGGCGATCACCTGTTCGAAGCGCAGCACATCCTGATGGCCGTCGTAATCGAAACCAGTGGTTCCCAAGCCGCCGCTCGTCGCATTGTTGACGAAGTCGATGCGCACCGCTTCGCCCGGATTGGTCGATTGGTTGTCAATCCCGACAGAGGTTGCATTGGTGTTGACCGTTCCGCGCGTACCATCGGAACTACGGCCCGACAGGATGATGTCGATATTATCGCTGTTGTTGGTCGGATTATCGGACCCCACAACGCGGAATTCGGTGTTACCCGCCGCTGCGCTTGTCAGATTGCTGATCGAGAATTCGCCGCCATTGGAAATCGTGCCGGCCAGATCAACCACATATTGGTCCGTATCCGGGTCGATGGTGATCGTGAAACCGACCACGCCGCCAGCTGTCGATGCCGTCAGCACATTCGTACCATTGCCCGAAATAAACAGCGGCGATCCCTGGAACGACAGTGCATTGCCATTCGAATCCACCGCCGGATCGCCGTTGGTGATCGAGAACACGACATCTCCGAGGCCGTCGGCCCCAACGGCAGTGCCGTAGTTCAGGTCGAACGCGGCTGGCGGGCTGTCGGTGTTGGCGACGCTGCCATCTTCGGGATTGAATACGACAGGAGCGTCATCCTTGAAGACGAGGCTGGTGCCGATGTTGAGCACTGCCGAAGCGGTGTCGCCGTCGAAGTCGGTGGCGGTGGCAGTGAGGGTGACGAGGTTGGCCGCCGACAGGCTGGTGGCCTGGTCGGGGCCGCTGTCGGGCGTGTGCACCACGGCGCGGATCTGGTCGAGCGTGACCGTGCCGTCAGCGGCAACCGCAACGGTGAACACCAGCACATTGCCGGTCTCGGTGCGGCCTTCAACGACAGTGCCGTTGAGCGAGAGAACCACGTTCTGACCGGTGGCTGTGTCGACCAGGCCCGAAGGTCCGGCAATCACGCCCAGAGTGTAGACCGGTTGGGTGCCTGCAGCGGCACCATCAGCGCCGAACAAAGCGGTGAAGTTGGCGGCAAAGCTGGCCGAGGCGTTGGTCGCCAGGACCGTCTCGTCCACCGTCAGCGTCGGAGCCGTGCCGGTGGTGGCCACGCTCGGACCGTCATCGGCGAAGCGGATATTGCCGCCCAGATCCACTGTCTCGCTGTCGCTGTCGCTATCGCCGTCCCCATCGGTGATGGTGGCCGATGCCGTGAGCGCGACCTTGCCGTCGGCAAGCACCGCGAACTGGTCGTCAAATGGCGACGTCGTGGTACCTTCCGCAGCGTGATCGATCTGGCTGTACTGGGTCAGCGTTACCGCGCCGGCGGCGCTGACCGACAGGTCGAACACCGTGTTGCCGGCGGTGACATCCGCCTGGTTTGCAGCGGTCGATCCGACCACCTTGCCGCCGATCAGATACAGGTTGATCGCCGCGCCGTTGCTGGTCAGCCCGGATACTGCATTGGTCACCGACAGGGCGTAGCCCAGGCTCGGCGCTGCCGCGCCATCGGCGCCCGCGTTCGAGGTGAGGCCGAACACGCCGCCAAAATCGGCCGTGGAGGTGGCCGTATCGCTGGCGCCGCCAATGGTGTCGGCATCCTGCGTCGTCAGAACGATCCCGGCATCCGCGCCCTTGGTCACATCGATGCTCGGAGCGTCATCCTCGAAAACGAGGCTGGTGCCGATGTTGAGCACTGCCGAAGCGGTGTCGCCGTCGAAGTCGGTGGCGGTGGCAGTGAGGGTGACGAGGTTGGCGGCCGACAGGCTGGTCGCCTGATCGGGGCCGGTGTCGGGCGTGTGCACCACGGCGCGGATCTGGTCGAGCGTGACCGTGCCGTCGGCGGCCACCGTTACGGTGAACACCAGCGCATCGCCGATGGCCGTGCGGCCTTCGACGACAGTGCCGTTGAGCGAGAGAACCACGTTCTCGCCGCTCGCCGTATCGACCAGACCGGAGGGTCCGGCAATCACGCCAAGGGTATAGACCGGCTGCGTACCCGCAGCGGCACCGTCGGCACCGAACAGGGCGGTGAAGGTGGCCGCAAAACTGGCCACGGCGTTATTCGCCAGGACCGTCTCGTCCACCGTCAGGGTCGGGGTAGGGCCGGTGATCGCCACGCTCGGGCCGTCATCGGCGAAGTTCAGCGCCGCGCCGATATCCAGGCTGTCGCTGGCGGTGTCATTGTCTTCATCGGTTGCGGTCGCTGTGAGGAAGATCTTGCCGTCGTCGATGTCGACCACATCATTGGGGTTCGACGCATCGGGATGTTCCACCGCGCTGCGCTGGTCGAGCGACAGCACGCCGTCCGCGTTGGTGATGACAAAGGCAATCGCGCCGTCGGCCCCGCCAACCCGGCCTTCGACCGTGTTGCCATTGGTATAGAGCAGGATGTCCGCGCCGGTAGCCGTGTCGTTGAGGCCGCTGTCCGCGCCCTCCGCAGACAGCGTCAGTGCATAGGCAATCGAGCCAGGCGCATCCGCGCCCATCGTGACCGTAAAGGCACCGGTGAAGTCCGCGCCGGTATCGTCAACCAGAAGGTTGCTCTCATCCACCGTCAGCGAACCGCCAAACAGATCATCGGCAACAACGGAGGGAACATCGTCTTTGATGTTGATGACAATGGTGCCGGTGCCGATCACGTTTCCGACGCTGTCGGTAACCTGATAATCGAATTCTTCCGCACCGTTTACTGCGCCGGAGACAGTGTTCCGGCCATCATCGCCGGTGGTATCCGTCACCGGAGTATCCAGCGTATAGGTGTATGCACCGGTGGCGCTGTCCAGCACCAATGTACCGAAGGTCCCGTCGGCGGGATCGAGTAGCGTATAGGTCAGTGTGCCGCTTGCGCCGGTAACGGTAATCTGGCCGTCCGCATCAATCTCGCTGTCGGCGGCGCCCTGGCTGCCATTCGTATCGAGACCGGCTTCGTCGACCAGCACATCGTTGTCGGACACTTGCCCCGCCACATTATCGATCGAGATCGTCAGGGTCTGGGTGGAAATGTCGCCGTCCGCATCCTGGATCGTATAGACAAATGTGTCAGTCGTATCGGCGTTGGTCGAATTGGGTTTCGAGGCATAGCTGTAGCTGCCATCGGCATTGAGCGTCAGGAACCCGAGCGCGCTTTCGATCGTGCTGCCCGGTGTTCCGCCTGCTGCGACAGAGGTATCGCTGCCTGCCGCAAAGCCGATCACGCCGCCTGCGGGCGAAGTTGTGACTGCGCCATCGGCACCGAATGCATCGTCTGAGCCATCGGTCAGAACGTTGCCGTTCACCGTGCCGCCTTCGGCCAGACTGTTGGTGTCGGCAGTGGCTGTAGGTGCGTCATCGTTGAAACTGATGGTCAGCGTTCCGGTTTCATCCGTATCGCCGTCGCTGTCGCTTGCGCGGTAGGCCAGCACGACATCATCCGCGCTCGCTTCGTCATTGCCTGCCGTATGGAGGATATTGTCGAGCTGCGTCAGGACGTAATTTCCGTCCGCATCCATCGCCACGGTAAACAAGACGCCGCGCGGACCAGTAGCCGTGAGCGTGTTGCTGTCCGCATCCCAGGCGTAGTCTACCGTTTCCGTGCCGACCGTTCCGCTGGTCCCGTCGAGATTCGCGAAGCTGACGGTGCCGGTGTCGTTACCGAAATCGACCGTGATCTTGCCGCTGAAGACGGCTTCGCTGGCGGTCAGCGGATCATCGCCCGCATTCGCATCGATATCCTGCGCGGTCGAGGCAGGGTTGCCGCCCGCCAGCGCATCGTCATCGGCGAGAGCCGTGACATCGACCACAGCCGGAACAGAGTCGGGCTGCAGGGTTACATTGACCGTCGCGGTCGAACTGTCTCCATCGCCGTCCACGATGGTGTAGGTGAAGCTGTCCACCGTCGAAGTGCTGCCCGCACCCGCGTTGGGGGTGTAGGTGAACAGGCCCGTCGCCGGATCATAAGTAACCACGCCTT
>NZ_JAXMJI010000074.1:0-64111 GCF_034376665.1 Allopontixanthobacter sp.
TGGCTGCGCTCGGCAGCGAGAACGTCCGCTGGGTCGGCGGCGCCGTGCGCGACACGCTGCTCGGGGAGGATGTTCGCGACATCGACGCCGCTACCCCGCTGACACCGGGCGAAGTGGTCGAGCGCCTCGGTGCAGCCGGCATTCGCACCATTCCCACCGGCATCGCGCATGGCACCGTCACCGCGCTGATGGATGGCGGGAACGTGGAGGTCACCACTTTGCGCCGCGATGTATCGACCGACGGACGGCGCGCAACCGTGACCTTCGCTCAGGACTGGCGGGAGGATGCCGCGCGGCGGGATTTCACCATCAACGCGCTGTTTGCGCACCCCGAGACGTTGGAAATCGACGATTATTTTGGCGGCGTCAGTGATCTTTCAGCCGGGCGGGTTCGCTTCATCGGAGATGCGCGGCAGCGTATTCGCGAGGATCACCTGCGCATCCTGCGCTATTTTCGCTTCCAGGCCCGTTTTGGCGCCGAGCTCGATAGCGAAGCGGAGGCCGCCTGCGCCGAACTCGCGGCCACGCTGAAAGGCCTGTCGCGTGAACGGGTGGGATGGGAATTGCAGAACCTGCTCGGCCTGCCCGATCCCTCGCCCACAATTGCCCGAATGCACCGGCTCGGCGTTCTTCAAGTGGTGCTGCCGGAGAGCGGCCGACACGAAGTCGAGGCGCTCACCGGCCTCATTGCGGCGGAACAGCATTACGGCGTCGCGCCCGATGCCCTGCGCCGCCTGGCCGCCATGCTGCCTGCATTGCCGCAGATTGCCGGCGCGGTTACTACCCGTCTGCGCCTGTCGCGCAATCAGCGGGAACGGTTGGCGTGTGTCGCCGCGCGCGGTCCCGAAGATCGCGAAATCCCCCGCGCCCTCGCCTATCGGGAGGGGACCGAATGCGCGATCGACCGGCTTTTGCTGACCGGGGGCGATCCATCCAGGGTAATTGGTTGGGGCGCGCCCGATCTGCCGATCAAGGGCGGCGAAATTGTCAGACGCGGGGTACAGGCCGGGCCTGCCGTCGCACGAATCCTGCAGAGCGTAGAACGCCGATGGCTGGAGGAAGGCTTCCCCGACGCGGCACGGGTTTCCGCCATTCTCGACGAGGAGCTTGCGAAAGAATAAGTCCCCTGTTCGTTATTTCATTGCTTGTTCACACATCCCGCCCTACATGGCCCCCGACGTCCGGCGCATCATGTGGATGCGCACTCGGCTGCAAGCGTGAACTTCGCCGCACAAAATGGCAGAAGTCCCGTAGCCGACGCACGGCAAGCGTTATTCGCTAAGCTTCCCTTTTCACGCTTGGGTCGCAGACCCAAACTCTGCGCCCGGAATCCCGTCTTTTGCGGGAACCGCACGGCGCGTCCTGAAAGTATATTTATGTCTTATTTCAAACAACTCGGCCTGGCCGAACCACTTCTTCGCGCGCTGGAAACCAAGGGCTATACCCAGCCCACCCCGATCCAGAAGCAGGCAATTCCGCCGCTGATGGAAGGCCGCGACCTCTTGGGTATCGCCCAGACGGGAACCGGTAAAACCGCCGCGTTTTCGCTCCCTTCGCTCCATTATCTCGCTGCAAAGCCGGTTGGCCGGTTCCCGTCCGGCTGCCGGATGCTGGTGCTTTCACCGACCCGCGAACTCGCAGCGCAGATTGCCGACAACATGGAAGGTTATGCAAAATATCTGAACCTTTCAGTCCAGTGCATCTTCGGCGGCGTTCCCGCCAACAAGCAGGCCCGTAATCTTGTGGGCGGCACCGATGTGCTGGTGGCCACCCCTGGTCGCCTCCTCGATTTGATCGAACAGCGCGCGCTGACGCTGCGCCATGTCGAAATATTCGTACTTGACGAAGCCGACCAGATGATGGACCTCGGCTTCATCAAGCCGCTGGCGCGCATCGCCGCCATGCTGCCCGAAGACCGGCAGAGCCTGTTCTTTTCCGCCACCATGCCGCAGTCGATCGCCGAATTGGGCAAGCGCTTCATCAAGAACCCGGTGCGGGTGGAAGTGTCGCCGCAATCGACCACTGCCGAACGGGTCGAACAATACGGGATTTATATCAACCAGGCCGAAAAGCAGGCGCTGCTCACGCTGACTCTGAAGGCCGGGCTGGATGACAAGACCATCGACAAGAGCCTGGTGTTCACCCGCACCAAGCACGGCGCGGACAAGGTCGTGCGCCATCTGGTTGCGGCCGGCATCAACGCCGCGGCCATCCACGGAAACAAGACGCAGGCCCAGCGCACCCGGGCGCTCGACGGCTTTCGCAACGGCAGCGTGCCGGTACTGATCGCCACTGATATCGCAGCGCGCGGCATCGATGTCACCGGTGTGAGCCACGTGTTCAATTTCGAAATCCCCAACGTGTCGGAACAATATGTCCACCGGATCGGCCGGACAGCCCGTGCCGGAGCGGACGGGATCGCGATCTCCTATATCGCGGCGGACGAAAAGCCGTTTATCAAGGGCATCGAACGGCTGACGGGGGTGAAGCTTGCCCCGATGCCACTGCCGGAAAACTTCCAGATGCTCGCCAGGACGCTCCCGGCACCTGCGCCCAAGCGCTCCGGCGCTGAACGCGCACTGGGCGGCGGCCGCGCAGGCGGCGGTCAAGGCCGCGGGCGCAGCCATGGCGGCGGACATAGCAGCGGCGGCGGTCAGGGCCGCGGCCGGAGCGACAACCGAGGCCCGCGAACCGGCGAACGCAGCGGGGAAAACGCCGGTGGCGGTGCTCGCAGCGGCGGCCGCCGGGATGGCGGACGTGGTCCGGTTACCAACCCGGTTGCCGCAGCCCGCCCGAACAACGGCCCGCGCCCAAGTGGCGGTGCCGGCGGAGGCGCACGGCGTCAATCCCGCGGCCGACCCGCATAAGGCGGCAACGCCGCTTGAATTCGTCTGCGGGAACCCTTCACCCCAGCTTCAGGTTGCACTGCATACAAGGGTGTCAGTTGCCCGGCCCTCTTTTTGAAGTTAGGGTCGGTCCACTGGTCCGGAGAAATTCTCCGGTACTGGTGAGCGTATTTGTCTGGTCAAACCAAACGGACCGGTTTCGGGGAAATCCCGTATCGGGAAATATGCGATCCCATCCTGGCCTGCTGCCGTCGGAATTCTCCCTATTCCGGACAGCAGATCGACGTGTTCAAGTCTTTACGGAGTGACATAATGAAATTCATGAAATTCGCCGCTGCAACCGCGCTGGCACTTTCGTCGGTATCTGCCTTTGCGGCAGACGGCGAACCTGTAGTCGGCGCAACCATTTACGGCCCCGAGGGTAACGTAGTCGGAACGGTTGAATCCATCGCCGACGGCATTGTCACGGTGGATACCGGGAAGCACAAGGCGCCGCTGCCTGCGGACGTGTTCGGGACCAGCGACAAGGGCCCAACCATCACGGTGACCCAGGCCCAGATCAACGCCATGCTTGACGAGCAGATTGCCGCCGCCACAGCACAGCGCGACGCTGCGCTGGTTCCCGGCGCGATGGTTCACACTGCTGGCGACCTCATGCTGGGTACGGTGGAAACCGTCGAAGGCGATGATGTCGTGGTAAAGATCGAAACCGGCCCCGTCGCTATGAAGCGCGAGCATTTCGCGGTGAATCCGGCCGGGACCCTGATCGCTTTGTTCACGATGGAGCAGATCCAGGCAGCAGCCGGGTCGGCACAGCCGTCAACTGCGAGCTAAGCGCAGACAACCAAACCCGATTCAATCGGGTCGCAGGAAAAGGGCCGATGTGGAGTTTATCCGCACCGGCCCTTTTCTTGTCTAGAACTTGTTGTTTCTCGGGAACCCCTGCGGCGGCATCCGGCCTGCGGCGCCGCGCGCGACCTTCCACTGCCACACTTCCTTTTCCGTCCGGGTCCGCCCGCTGTCTCCGCCCATTGCCCAGCTTAGCCCTTCGTCCAGCGTGAAGGTGATCGCGTCGGACATTCCGCCATCGCGGTAGCGCTGCAGGGTCACGCCCTGCCCGCGGCCCAGGATCGGCAGTTCGTCGAGACTGAAGATAACCAGCTTGCGATTATCGCCGACCACCGCGACATGATCATGTTCCGGCGCGATTTCTGAGACCACGACCAACCGGTTATCGTCCTTCAGATTGACGACCTGCCGGCCCTTGCGCGTTTCCGCGAGCAATTCGTCGGTTTCCGCTGCAAACCCCTTGCCGTTGGCGGCGGCCAGCAACAATTGGCTCTTCGGCTTGTGGACCATCACCCCCACAATCCGCGCGTCGTTCTCGAAATCGAGCATATTGCGCACCGGCTCGCCAAATCCGCGCGCGCCGGGCAATCTGTCGCAGCCGAGAGTGTAGAACCTGCCGTTATCGAGCGCGATCAGCAGTTTGTCCGTCGTCTGGGCGTGCAGCGCATAGGCAGGGCCATCTCCTTCCTTGAACTTGAATTCCTTGTCGAGGGGCTCGTGCCCGCTGGCCGCCCGAATCCAGCCCTTGGCCGACAGGATCACGGTGACCGGCGCCTTTTCGATCATTGCATCGAGGGAAAACTCCACCGTCGGGGCTGCTTCCGCAATCGTCGTCCGGCGGCGGCCGAGGGTCGTATCCGTGCCGTATTCCTTGCGCAGCGCGTTCATATCCCGTTTGAGGCGGGTACGCTGGCGGGCGGGCGAGGCAAGCAATGTTTCGAGTTCGTCCTGTTCCTTGAGCAGATCATCCCGCTCGCCGCGCAGCTGCATTTCCTCCAGTCTGCGCAGGGACCGCAGCCGCATGTTGAGGATTGCCTCGGCCTGCCGGTCATTGAGAGCAAATTCAGCCATCATCACCGGCTTGGGTTCGTCCTCGGTGCGGATAATCTCGATCACGCGGTCGAGGTTGAGGAAGGCGATAATATAGCCTTCGACCAGTTCCAGCCGGGCCGCGATCTTGTCCAGCCGGTGCTGCGTCCGGCGCTGCAGGATGTCGATCTGGCTGGCCACCCAGTGGCCCAGCAATTCCCGTAGGCCCATGACCATCGGAGTACGGGTGGCATCGAGAACATTGAGATTGAGACCGAAGCGGGTTTCCAGATCGGTCAGTTTATAGATCGATTCCTTGAGCAGTTCCGGATCGACATTGCGGCTGCGCGGCACCAGCACAATGCGGACCGCCTCGTCGCTTTCGTCGCGGACATCTTCTAGGATCGGCAGTTTCTTGTCCGCAATCAGCTGGGCGATCTGCTCGATAAGTTTCCCCTTCTGCACCTGGTAGGGAATTTCGCTGATGACCAGCTGCCATTGTCCGCCCCCCAGCCGCTCGATACCGGTTTCGCGATCTTCCGCCGTTTCGGCCTCGAGCGAGTGGAACCGCCCGCGCACCCGGAACGATCCGCGCCCGGTTTCATAGGCCTTTGCAATCGCTTCCGGACTGTCCACGATCAGGCCTCCGGTCGGCAGGTCGGGCCCGTGAAAAAGCTCCATCAACCGGTGGTGTTCGACATGGGGATTGTCGATCAGTTCCAGCGTGGCATCGATCACTTCGGCCACATTGTGGCTGGGGATATTGGTGGCCATGCCCACCGCAATGCCGCTGGCACCGTTCGCCAGCAGATTGGGGAATGGACCCGGCATCAGCGCAGGTTCTTCTTCCTCGCCATTGTAGGTCGGGATGAAATCGGCCGCGCCTTCGTCCAACCCCTGCATCAGTAACATGGCGGTGCGGGTCAGCCGCGCTTCGGTATAACGGTATGCCGCGGCATTATCGCCGTCGATATTGCCGAAATTTCCCTGACCTTCGACTAGCGGATATCTGAGCGCGAAATCCTGCGCCAGGCGAACCATCGCGTCATAGGCGGCGGTGTCGCCATGCGGGTGGTATTTGCCGATCACTTCACCCACCACGCGGGCGGATTTCTTGAAATTGTTGGCCGGATCCAGCTTCAACTGACGCATGGTCCATAGCAGCCGCCGGTGGACCGGCTTCAGCCCGTCCCGCAAATCGGGCAGCGACCGCGCCGTGATCGTCGACATGGCATAGACAAGATACCGTTCCGACAGAGCGGAATCGAAGCTTTCGTTGATGATGGAATCGACAGGATCGTCGCCGGATTTCTCAAGATCGATGGTGGTCATGCGGCACGCCCTATCACCGCCACGGCCTGCCTAACAATGCGGAACCTCAGGCTGTCCCCGCCCGTTGGATCAGTGAACGAAAAACAAGGAGTTCAATATGACGAAACACATCATGATCATTGCAACTAACGGCTTCGAACAGTCCGAATTGATGGTTCCAAAGGCAAATCTGGAAGATGCCGGGTTCGAAACCACGGTCGTTGGTCTGGAAGCTGGAGAAATCAAGGGGTGGGACCAGAAGGATTGGGGCAAGTCAGTGCCTGTCGACAAAACGGTGGACCAGGTTTCCGCCTCCGATTTTGACGGCCTGTTACTTCCAGGCGGACAGATGAACCCCGACATCCTCCGAATGAACGACAAGGTTATTCATCTTGTTCGGGAGTTTGATCGCGCGGACAAGCCCGTCGCCGCAATCTGTCACGCGCCATGGCTGCTGATCGAAGCCGGAATCGTCAGCGGAAAGACCGTCACGTCGTGGCCTTCGGTACGGACAGATCTGAAAAACGCAGGCGCCAATGTCGTGGACCAGGAAGTCGCCGAAGACGGCAATCTGATCACCAGCCGCAATCCGGACGATATTCCGGCCTTCTCGAAGGCGTTCATCAGCAAGGTGAAGGAAACGGCCAGCCAACCGGCCTGATCTGATCGAAACGGACGGGCTCAGAGGCGCTGCATATCCCGGCTTTCGGGCGGGATATGCACTTCGAGCCCGTCCAGTTCCGCACTGAGTAGGATCTGGCACGACAGGCGGCTGGTCCGCGTCACCCCGGCGGCGAGGTCGAGCATGTCTTCCTCTTCCTCGCTGGCGTCTTTCAGGCGGTCGAACCATTCGGTACCGATCACCACATGGCAGGTGGAACAGGCCATCTGACCTTCGCAGGTCCCCTCGAGCGGCATACCGGCAGCCTGCGCCGCGTCGAGCAGCGACAGCCCCGCCTCCGCCTCTGTCTCGGTGATTGCGCCATTGGCGGCGATGAATCTGATGCTGATCATCTGGCTCCTCAAAGAACTCCCTGCGCAGCCGCAGCCGCATTGAGCCTTGTCGCAGCATCCTCGATCTGGTCCGGCGTCGTATAGCGGCCGAATCCAAGCCTTATCGAACTCTTTGCCGCCGCACTGTCAAGCCCGATCGCTTTCAGCACATGGCTCGGCCGTCCCGACCCGCTGGCGCAGGCCGACCCGGCGGAAAAGCAGATGTCCCGGCATTCCGACATCAGACGCGCCACATCCAGCCCGTCGCGCCGCAGGTTGAGATTGCCGTGCCAGCGCGCATCCTCCGCCCCGTTGAGCGTCCAGTCCGCGAACGCAGCCCGGGCGATCGTCCACAGCGCTTCGATGTGGCGGGCGTCTTCCTGCATCCGTTCCGATGCCAGCTGCGCCGCAGCCCCGAACCCTGCGCACAGCGCCGGGCTGAGCGTGCCGGAACGCAAGCCAGCTTCCTGCCCACCTCCGGACATGAGCGGATCAAGCTTTAGCCCGTCCCGCATCCACAGCGCGCCAACGCCCTTTGGCCCATGGATCTTGTGCGCCGAAACCGCGATGAAATCCGCCGCGCCCGGGATCGTCATGCGGCCATAGCCCTGCACCGCATCGCACAGCACCAGCGCGCCCGTTTCCCGCGCAATGGCCCCAATATCGGCAAGCGGATTGATCGCGCCGATCTCGTTATTGACCAGCATGGCTGCGATGACGCCGGTTTGCTTGGTGGCCGCCTTGCGTAACTCTATCAGATTAGCCTGGCCCCCGCTTCCGACCGGCAGGACGCCGAACTTGCGCCCCTGCGCTTCGACTGCAGGCTTGCAGTCGAGCACCGCAGCGTGTTCCGCGGCAAAAGTCAGCACATCGCCCTTCGATCCGCGCAGTACGGTGTTGAGAGCCTCGGTCGCGCCGCTGGTGAAGATCACCTTGCCGCCGGGAGGAAACAGCGCCGCCACCCGGTCCCGCGCCAGTTCCACCGCCGCCGCCGCCTGCCGCCCCATCGCATGGGCGCTGTGCGGATTGCCGAAGCCGATACCGTCGGGCCCGTCGAGCCACTGCAGCATCGCATCGCGCGCTTCGGGCGCAAGCGGCGTGGTGGCCTGATAGTCGAGGTAGATCATGCCGCGCGCCTCGCCATATCCAGCCAGACTTCGCAGAACTTCTCCACTTCGGTGCGCGTTGTGTTCCAGCCGAAACTTACCCTGATCGTGCGGGACGCCGTATCATCATCGAGGCCCATCGCTTCCAGTACATGGCTTTTCTTCAGCGTCCCGCTCGAACAGGCGCTGCCCTGCGACACCGCGATCCCGGCCATGTCGAACCGCATCAATTGCGCGCTACCGCTCATGCCCGGCATGGCCAGCGCGCGAACATAGGGCGTGGCGTCGGCCAGACGGTCCGCCAGCCAGATACCGCCAAGCTTGCGGCAATCATCCGCCAGGGTATCCAGCGGCTCCAGAATGTCCGGGTCGATATAGGGAATGTTACCCGCTTCCAAGGCAGCCGCCATGCCCATGATGCCCGGCAGATTTTCCGTCCCGCGGCGGTAGCCACGCTCGTGCCCGCCGCTTGGTGCAAGGATAGAAAAGTCGGTCACCAGCAATGCACCAACCCCGATCGGTCCCCCGAACTTGTGCGCCGAGATGATCGCCATATCGCATGGCGGCAGGGTAAACTTGCCTGCGCCCTGCGCGCAATCGGCGATCAGCAAACCGCCCGCCCCGTCAACCAGCCGGAAGACTTCTTCGAGCGCCTGACGGTTGCCGGTTTCGGAATTGATCTGCTGTACGGCGACCACTGGCCGCTCCCGTTGAACCGCTTCGGCGAGCAATTCCATGTCCAGCGAACCATCGCTCCTGACCGGCAGGCGCTCCGCCTCGGGTGCTGCCGCCAATATCGCATCATGCTCAACCGCACTGACCAATCTTGCGCCGCCTTTTACGCGGCCCAGCGCCAGTTCGGCTGCCTCGCTCGCGCCGCTGGTAAAGATCACTTCGCCGTCCCAGCCCAGCGCGGTCTTCACCCGTGCGCGGGCGTCTTCCAGTGCCGCCTTGGCCTTTCGTCCCTCGGCGTGCGGGCTGGAGGGATTGGCCCAGATCGCGAAACCTTCCAGCATCGCTGTCTCCGCTTCCGGGCGGATCGGCGTGGTTGCGGCATGATCGAGGTAGATACGGGAAATGGGCGGGCTCGTCTTTCAATGGGGCACTTTGTTCGCGGGAATTGCGAATTGCGCCATTGTCACTATATAGCCCCCAACTCGGCGCGCGCTACCCGCGCCCGCCTACTTCGGACAGGTCCAAAGAATGCCATCTGTAATTTTTCCCGGCCCCGAGGGCCGTCTTGAAGGCCGTTACTCCCCTGCTCCGCGTCCGCGTGCGCCGGTGGCAATGATCCTGCATCCACATCCCCAGGGCGGCGGCACGATGAACGAACGGATCACGCAGCGTCTGTACAAGACCTTCACCGACCGCGGATTTGCCACCTTGCGGTTCAATTTTCGCGGGGTCGGCCGCAGCCAGGGCAGTTTTGACAACGGAATCGGCGAACTGAGCGACGCCGCGGCCGCGCTCGACTGGGTGCAATCGATCCACCCCGAAGCGCAAACCACATGGGTCGCGGGCGTGTCCTTCGGCGCGCTGATCGGTATGCAATTGCTGATGCGCCGCCCTGAAGTGCGCGGGTTCATCTCGGTCGCCCCACCTGCCAACATGTATGATTTCAGCTTCCTGGCGCCATGCCCCGCATCCGGAATCTTTATCCAGGGTGTAGCCGACACTGTGGTGCAGCCCATTGCGGTCCAGAAGCTGGTCGACAAGCTGCGTACTCAGAAGCACATCACGATCCATCACGAGGAAATTCCGCGCGCCAACCACTTCTTCGAAAATGAACAGGAAGAACTGATGGCTTCGGTCGATAATTACCTGGACTTCCGTCTCTCGCCGGATTGTCCAATCAAGTGACGCAAACCTAACTGCCACCGGCAGCGCCCAGCTTTGCGTGATCCCCGCGAAGGCGGGGATCACGCACGGCAATCGTTAGGTCCGAACATGCGAATTCTACCAGTGGCGTTTTGCCACCCGAAATCTCTTGCCCAAACTATGTGATGTTGTAACATTGCAATCTACGGGAATGCCGAACCGGAGAATCGGGCGGCCCAGTCAGGAGAGAGGAAGCGCTATGGCGTATGTCGATCAAGCCCAGGCAAAGAACAGGAAGAGCGCGGTCATTATGGTTGCCGCGATTCATGCCGTCATCGGCTATGGATTAATCGTCGGACTGGCTCCGGGAATATTTGATCCGCCCGCACCCAAGCCATTCGTCGGAACGCAAATACCGCTGCCGCCGGTTCCGCCGCCGCCTAAAACAGACCCGCAACCCACCGAGCTGACAAAGCCGGTTACACCGCCCGTATACACCCCGCCCAGCGCACAGGACATTAACCGGAACCCGATTGAGATTGACACCACCACGGTCATCTTGCCGCCGTTCGATCCAGTACCCTGGGCCCAAGGCACGGTCGGTCCTCCGAAGCCTTTTGCTTCAGCTACGCCGCCCAGCTTCGATCCAGTCGCTGTAAAGCCGCGCAATGATCCCGGAGCATGGGTTACGACCAGCGATTACCGGTCCAGCTGGATCAACCGGGAACTGACCGGCACTGCGGCCTTCAAGGTGGAGGTCGGCACCAATGGTCGCGCGGTATCCTGCCTGATCACCCGGTCGAGCGGCCACGATGCGCTGGACCAGGCGACCTGCGATCTGATCAGCAAGCGCGCGCGGTTCGAACCTGCGCGCAACAGCAAGGGGGGAAAAGTTGAGGGAACCTATGCAAGCTCCGTCCGCTGGCAATTGCCGGAGTGAGAATTAGCGTGAGATCTGGTCGACCGGCGCTTTGCCCCGATCATCCGGAACAATCCAGATCGCCACATTGGCAATCGCCACCAGGGCCAAGATCACCATCAGCGTGACCTGGCGCTTCGGCCCGCCGCGGCGCCACAGGACGAACGCGCCAAGCAACAATGCCAGCGCGGCCAGGACCAGGATCGATAATACCGTGTCGGTTGCCATCCGCGTGGCTTAGCCTGAAGTGCAGCACAGGTGAAGCGGGCTGTGCGCGGAGGACCATTCCCGGTTTGACTTGCTTCCGGGTCAGCGTCAGACATGGCCCATGACATTCCTGAAAACACACAGCTTCACCCGCCGCCAGACCTTAGCCGGACTGGGAGCAGGCGTCTCCATTGCCGCCCTGCCCGGGTGCGTAACCACTGCCCGGCAGGCCGCAGGCGCGGCACCGGGCGCGCTCGCTGGCGCCGATCTGCTGGAAGATATTGCGTATAATCTGCTGGCGCATGAGCCGGAACGGGCAACCTCGCTCGGCGTGGATGTCGGCCAATATGCCCACCTTCGGTCACGGATGGAGGACCAGTCGCAGTCGGGGCAAGATGCCTATGCCGCAACCTTGCGGGCTGACCTGGCCCGGGTGCGGGCCGCCGACACCAGCATGCTGGATCCCGCAACCCGAACGAGTTTCGAGGTCGTCGAAAGCGCATACGCCACCGCGCTCGATGGCTTCGCCCTGCCATACGGCGACGTGGCGGTCGGAAGCTGGCGCAATTCGCCTTATGTGGTGATCCAGAACGTCGGGTCCTACATTGACCTGCCGCGTTTTTTTGATTCGACGCAGCCGCTGAATAGCGAGGGCGATGCCGAGGCATATATCACGCGTCTGGCTTCGGTTCCCGATGTCCTCAATGGCGAATTGGCACGGATGAAGGCGGCGACCGATATGGGCCTGGTCCCGCCAGATTTCCTGCTCGCCAAGGCAGTCACGCAGATGCAGGCCACGCTGCAAGATGCCATGCAAGGGGGTTCGCTGGTGGCTCCGCTCGCCGCATCGGAAATCGGCCGGGAAGTGACAGGGCAGGCAGAGGAAATCGTCAAGACCACGGTCGCACCTGCGCTCGAGGCGCAGCTGGCCGAACTTTACCGCCAGCAGAAATTGGCCACATCCGATCCCGGCATGCCCGCCCGCCCGCACGGCGAGGAATATTATGCCTGGGCCCTGCGCGCCAGCACCACCACCAGTCTGACCCCGGACGAAGTGCACCAGCGTGGGCTGGAAGAACTCGCCTCGCTCCATGCGCGGATGGACCCGATCCTGCGCGAGCTTGGCTATACATCCGGCACTGTCGGGGCGCGGATGAATGCCCTGGGGAGCGACCCGCGGTTCAAATTTGCCGAAGGCGATCCGGGCCGCCGGGAAATCATGGCCTTCATCGAGGACAGGATCGCGTGGATAAAGGCCCAGATGCCGCGCGCCTTCAACACGCTGGTCGATCCCAAGCTCGAAGTCCGCCGCATTCCCGCGGCGGAGGAACTCGGCGCACCGGGAGCTTACGGCGGGGCCGGTTCCAAAGACGGCACCATCCCGGGCAGGATGTGGATCAATTTGCGGACGACCGAACTGCACCGCAAATACGATCTGGCCGACCTCACTTACCACGAAACCATTCCCGGACATGTCTGGGAGGGGGAATATTCCAACACCCTGCCGTTGATCCGGTCGATCCTGGCATTCAACGCTTTTTCCGAAGGCTGGGCGCTCTACGGCGAGCAATTGGCGGACGAGCTGGGCGCCTATGACGAATACAAGGTCGGGCGGCTTGGCTATCTCCAGTCGCTCGCGTTCCGGGCGTGCCGTATGGTGGTCGACACCGGCCTTCACTCCAAGGCCTGGAGCCGCCAGCAAGGGGTCGATTTCTTCGTCAATAAAAACGGCAGCAAGCCCGATGAGGTCGCTAGCGAAGTCGACCGTTATTGCAGCTGGCCCGGTCAGGCCTGCGGTTACAAGGTCGGCCACAGCGAAATTGTGCGTCAGCGCGGTCTTGCCAAGGCAGCACTCGGCAGCGCCTATGATTTCAAGGCGTTCAACGATGCCGTGGTCCTTGGCGGCAACGCGCCGCTCGATGTGATGGCGAAGAACGTTGCACGCTACGTCGCAAGTGCGCAGGCCTAAAGGCTCGCCACATCCCTTGCCACTAACGAGAAAAGCCCTCTTCCCCGTGAAGGGAAGAGGGCCCCCTCTCCCACCCGCTTTGCGGGCAGCTCGAAACCGGATTCAGGCCGCCTGATTTTCCACGTGCGGTGCGGCGCGGCGGACCCCTTCGTCCACGTGCGCTTCGAATTCGGCGAAATTCTCGATGAACAACCGGACCAGCTTGTGCGCGGTGCGGTCGTAATCATCCTGGTCGGCCCAGGTGGAACGGGGGTCGAGGATTGCCCTGTCAACGCCTGCTACTTCCACGGGTACGTCAAAGCCGAAATTGGGGTCCTTGCGGAACTCCGCATCGTTCAGAGTTCCGTCCAGCGCTGCATTCAGCAGCGCGCGCGTGGCCTTGATCGGCATCCGTTTCCCGACGCCGTATTTGCCCCCGGTCCACCCGGTGTTGACCAGCCAGCACTGCGCGCCGCCCTCGGCAATGCGCTTCTTGAGCAGATTGCCGTAAACACTCGGGTGACGCGGCATGAACGGTGCCCCGAAACAGGTGCTGAACGTCGCTTCCGGCTCGGTCACGCCGATCTCCGTTCCGGCAACCTTGGCGGTGTAGCCCGACAGGAAGTGATACATCGCCTGATCGGGCGTCAGCCGCGCAATCGGGGGCAAAACGCCGAATGCATCGGCCGTCAGCATGATCACGTTCGAGGGAACCGGACCGAGGTTTTCTTCCGACGTGTTCGGAATTGCGGACAACGGATAGGCACCGCGGGTATTTTCCGCGAGCGAATTGTCGTCCAGATCGAGCTCGCCATCGGCATTCATCACGACGTTTTCCAGAACCGTGCCGGGCATCCGCGTGGTCGCGAAAATCTCTGGTTCCGCTTCTTCGGAAAGGCGGATCATCTTGGCGTAACAACCGCCTTCGAAATTGAACACCGCCGTATCGGACCAGCCGTGTTCATCGTCCCCAATCAGGGTGCGGCTGGCATCGGCGCTGAGCGTGGTCTTGCCGGTCCCCGACAGGCCGAAGAAGATCGCCGTCTTGCCGTCTTGCCCGATATTGGCGGAGCAATGCATCGGCATCACCCCCTTGGGCGGCAACAGATAGTTGAGAATGCCGAACACGCTCTTCTTCATTTCGCCGGCATATTTTGTGCCGCCGATCAGGATCAGCTTTTCCGTCAGATTTACCGCAATCACCGTCTCGCTGCGGCAGCCATGGCGGGCCGGGTCGGCGCGAAAAGCGGGCAGGTCGATGATCGTGTATTCGGGCACGAAACCATCCAGCTCCTGCTCACTCGGGCGGACCAGCAGTGTCCGGATGAACAGATTGTGCCACGCAAGTTCGTTGATTACCCGCACATTCACACGGTATTCCGGCTGCGAACCGCCGAACAGATCGGCGACGAACAGATCGTCCTTTTCCGCCACCGCGCTCAGGAAATCCTGCTTCAGCGCGGCGAAATGTTCCGGGGTCATGGAGGCATTGACTTTGCCCCACCAGACGGTGTCTTCGGTGGTCTCGTCGCGAACGATGAACTTGTCTTTCGCCGAGCGGCCGGTGTGCTGTCCGGTTTCCACCACCAGCGGGCCGTGCTTCGCCAGCTTGCCCTCGCCGCGCGCAACGGCCTGCCGGACCAGTTCCTCGGTCCCGAGATTGGTGTGGACCGCAGCCTTCGTGACAATACCCTGACTGCTCAGCGAATGGGAAAGTGGCGTGCTCAACATAGTCTCCTGGTCGGTCCGGAATTTGGGTCTGCCGGTTATCCGGATGACCCCGTCCGATTCGTGTGCATACGAATGCAGCGGAAGCGGGGTCCCCTTACGTCGCCAACCTGCCTCCGTCAAATTGTCCGGGGCCATCGGCGGCTAAACTTTAACCAAAGGCAGTCAATTCGTTGTTTCGCGGCGCCGAACCGTTTAGTCAGGTGTGATTATGGATTCCGAGCGATCAGGCGAAACGACGATGGTGCCATCACAGACACAGCCTGCCGGGGACGGGGTGGGCCGTCCGCAGTCCGATGCGGATCAAGGGCAAAAGGTCATTGCGCTGGTCGATGACGACCGCAATATCCTGACCACGGTATCGATCGCGCTGCAGGCGGAAGGCTTTGCCACGCGGCTGTATTCCGACGGAGAAGCGGCGCTGAAGGCGCTGCTGGAAAATCCGCCGGACCTCGCCGTGTTCGACATCAAGATGCCGCGAATGGACGGGATGCAATTGCTTCGGGAACTGCGCAAGCATAGCGCGCTTCCGGTGATATTCCTGACCAGCAAGGATGACGAGGAGGACGAGGAAGCGGGGCTGGAACAAGGTGCGGACGATTACATCGCCAAGCCGTTCAGCCTGCGCCTTCTGCTCGTGCGGATCCGCGCCATTCTGCGTCGCAGCGCCGCTTTGGCGGACGATGCCGATCCGGGGAAGGTCACCGACAAGGAAGACCCGGTCGGCACCCTTGCGCGCGGCAAGCTGCTGATGGATCCGGCCCGCCATCATGTGTCCTGGGATGGACGTCCGGTCTCCCTCACCGTCACCGAATTCCTCATTCTGGAGGCACTTGCGGTAAGGCCTGGTGTGATCAAATCCCGCAACCAGCTGATGGACGCGGCCTATACCGAAGACATGTTCGTGGACGACCGGACAGTCGACAGCCATATCAAGCGGATGCGGCGCAAGTTCCGCAGCGTCGATGGCGAGTTTTCCGCCATCGAGACACTCTACGGGGCGGGCTACAGCTTCACCGATGGCTGAGGACACGGTCAACGCCGCTTCCGGTGTGGAACCCGCCTCGCGGTCGGCGGCGCGCCTGAACCAGCATCTGAATTCTCAGATCGACCGGCTGAAATGGTCCAATCGTCTTTCGCTGACCTCGCGGATTCTGGCGGTAAACATCCTCCCGCTGGCCCTGCTCGGCGGGGGAATATTCTACCTCGACGGATACCGTAAACAGCTGCTCGACGAACGCTACAAGCTTGCCCGGATCGAAGCCCAGATCACCGCTGAAGCGCTAGCCGGTGCCAGCAAGGCGCGGCAGGAAGCGCTGCTTATCCAGATCGGCAAGGAACAGCGGATGCGGCTGCGGATGTTCGAT
Source organism: Allopontixanthobacter sp. (assembly GCF_034376665.1). NCBI lineage: Bacteria > Pseudomonadati > Pseudomonadota > Alphaproteobacteria > Sphingomonadales > Erythrobacteraceae > Allopontixanthobacter > Allopontixanthobacter sp. The sequence continues at coordinate 16,122 of NZ_JAXMJI010000074.1, forward strand.
GCCGAGGGCCGCCTGTGGGCCGACAGCTTCGCGCTCGACGCGCCCGCATTCCAGTTCGACGATCCGGTGGCCGAGCCGTGGCCGGACGATTTTGCCCGAATGCTCGACCGCGCCGTGGACACGATCGTCGGCGCCGACCCGATCCCGGATTACGTGGAACCCGCCGAGGCTCGGGCCGATTCCTGGCCGGAACTCGCCCGCGCTCGCGAGCAGGGTCTGTCACAAATCCAGCTGCGCGACGCGCCGGACGGAACCCCGGTCATCAACGCGGCCGCACCTGTCGGGCTGAAGGGATCGACGCTTCTCACCACCCGCAACGCGGTCGATATCACCGATTCGGTGCGGAGCGCACGTTCCACGCTGGTAAGTGCTGTGTTCCTGGCGCTACTCGTCTCGATCGCATTGTCGCTGTTCATGGCGCGGACCATCGTGCGCCCGCTGCAACAGCTGGCGAGGGCAGCCATTCGCGTCCGCCTGGGCCGTGACCGGCAGGTCGAGGTGCCTCGCCTGCCGCAGCGCCACGACGAAATCGGCCTGCTTGCGCGCGCCATATCGGACATGACCGACGCCCTGCGGCAGCGGATCGACGCGGTCGATCATTTCGCCGCCGATGTGGCGCATGAAATCAAGAACCCGCTCGCCAGTCTGCGCAGCGCCATCGAATCGCTGTCGCGGGTAGAGGATCCCGAACTACGTAGGCAGCTGACGGAGATCGCCTCGCATGATGTCCGGCGGATCGATCGGCTGGTGACGGAAATTTCCGACGCAAGCCGGATAGACGCCGAATTATCGCGCGCCGTGTTCGAGGAAATGGACCTCGTCGGACTCACTTCCGCCATCATCAGTTCGCGCGACAGCAGAGGGGAAAACGAAGGCCGCGAGATCACCTATAGTTCCCCGATGAGCGGCGCTTGGGTGCGGGGTGTGCCCGCACGGCTGGAACGGGTGATCGAAAACCTGCTCGACAATGCCGTGTCCTTTTCGCCGCCGGATGGCGTGATCTCCGTGAATATCAGCCACGAGGACGACATGGTTTGCATGAAAGTCTGTGACAGCGGGCCGGGAATTCCCGAGGATTCCCGCGAAAAAGTGTTCCAGCGGTTTCATTCATTGCGTCCCGATGCGGAGGCATTCGGTGACCACAGCGGTCTCGGCCTTGCCATCGCCCGGACGATTGCCGAAGCGCATGACGGATCGCTGGTCGCCCAAGAGCGGGACGATGGCCGAACCGGGGCTTGCCTGGTGCTCAAATTGCCCGAACTGGAGCGCTGATCGTGATCGACGCGCCCCGTCCGCCGCCGATGGTACTGCATCAGGCGGGATGCATCGCGGTTGGTGGGCGCGGGATATTGATCGAAGGGCCGCCGGGCAGCGGCAAGACGACCCTGGCGCTGATGCTGCTGGACCGCGGGGCCGCGCTGGTCGGGGATGATGGCGTGGAACTGGCCATCCGGCTGGGACATCTATGGGCCATGCCGCCAGCGCACACCGCGGGGAAACTGGAGATTCGCGGCGTCGGGATCATCGATTTGCCTGTCACGCAGGCACCGGTTTCGCTCCGGCTGATCCTGTCCCCCGATGCCCCGCGCTATATCGAGCAGGCGGACAGCAGCGAAGTCGCTGGCGCGCGCCTTCCCACGCTGTTGTTCGACCCGGGCGGAGCGGCAGCGGCGATTCGCGCGGAATACGCGCTGGACCTGCACGGTCTGCCCATGCCGGCGGGATCCGGCTGATGGAGTATATCCGCCCTTTCCTTGCCCGGTAAACAGGACCAAACCCTACCTTGATGCCTGACGATTCGGCCCCTCCCAACCACGAAGCCCGGCAGCATATTCTGCTCGTCACCGGCCTGTCCGGAGCGGGTAAGACAACCGCGCTGCAAGTGCTGGAGGATCTGGGCTGGGAAGCGATCGACAATTTTCCCATTCGCCTGCTCGGCCGGCTTATCCTGCATCCCGACCAGAATGGCCCCCGGCCCCCGCTGGCGGTGGGCTTCGATTCGCGGACTCGCGGGTTCAGCCCGGCCCGCGTCATCGACGAAGTCAAAGCCCTTTCGCGGCGCGAGGATTTGTTGCTCACCACCCTGTTTCTCGACTGCAACAGCGGCGAGCTGGAGCGGCGCTATAACGAAACCCGGCGCCGCCATCCGATGGCGCAGGGCCGGCCTGTGCACACCGGAATCCAGGCCGAGCGCGAATTGCTCGAGCCGCTCCGAAGCTGGGCCGACGCCGTCATCGACACCAGCGAATTCGCGACCAATCAATTGCAGCAGGCCATCCGCGAACGCTTTGCCGAAACCGCGCCGCAGGACATGTCCATCATCATTTCCAGCTTCGGCTTTGCCCGCGGGACACCGCCGCTGGCAGACCTGGTGTTCGACATGCGGTTTCTCGACAATCCGCACTGGATTTCAGGACTGCGCGAACAAACCGGTCTCGACGAAGCCGTGGGGGCGCATATCCGGAAAGACCCGGTGTTCGAAACCGCCTTCACGCAGATTCGCGATCTGCTGGTGACGCTGCTCCCGCGCTATCAGGCGCAAGGCAAAAGCTATGTGAATATCGGCTTCGGCTGCACTGGCGGCAGGCACCGTTCGGTCTATACTGCGGAGAGAATGGCGGAAGCCTTGCGCGAGGAAGGTTTTTCGCCCACGGTCCTGCATCGCAATTTGGGCTCGCGCGCCGCCGATCAGATCGAAGGGCCGCCGGCATGAGGTTCCGCCAATTTACGTCATGATGAATTGTCCCCGCTTTACCTCGACACACCCCCTGGAAGGTGACCGCCAGCCATGATCGGCCTGATTTTGGTGACCCACGGCCGGTTGGCCGAAGAATTCGTGCATGCAATGGAACACGTCGTGGGCGCACAGGAAGCGATCGCCACGATCTGCATCGGGCCCAGCGATGACATGGAAAAGCGGCGGCTGGAAATTTCTTCTGCGATCAAGTGGGTCGACGCTGGCCAGGGTGTCATTATCCTGACCGACCTGTTCGGCGGCACGCCGTCCAATCTGGCTATTTCCCTGCTCGAGAGAGGCCGCGTGGAAGTCATTGCCGGGATCAATTTGCCTATGCTGATCCGGCTTGCCGGTACGCGCAAGAGCTGCCCCATCGGAGAGGCGGTGATCGCGGCACGCGATGCCGGGCGCAGCTATATTACGGTGGCCTCGGAATTCCTGGGGCAGTCCGACCTCGCCGGCAACGCAAAAAAGGGCGAAGCGCGTTGAACGAGCATCGCCGCGAAATGCTGATAGTGAACCAGCGCGGGCTGCACGCGAGGGCCAGTGCGAAATTCGTCAACGCGGTCAGCGCCCTTCCCGATGGAGTGTCGGTTCGCGTCGCGAAGGATGGCAACGAAGCGGTAGGCGGTTCGATTCTCGGGCTGATGATGCTCGGCGCTGCAAAAGGCGATACGGTCGAGCTGATCGTGGCCGGTGCAGACGCCGAAGATGTTCTCGAACAGCTCTGCACGCTCGTCGGCGGCGGGTTTGGCGAGGACTGATGGCCAGCGGCTTCCGGCGCGAGATTACCGGCTATTCCAATCCCACCGTCAAATATCTTCGCAGCCTGCGCGACAAGAAGAACCGCCGCCGCGAGGGCAAATTCCTGGTCGAAGGTCTGCGTCTGCTGACCGACGCGCGCGAGACCGGGCATCTGCCCGAAATGCTGGTGATGGCGGCTGGTCGCGATCCCCACCCACTGCTGGACGAGCTTGAACGCGCGGTCATGGATGCTGGCGGCGAAGTCATCGAAACCAGCGCCGACATTCTCAGCAAGATTACGGGCAAGGATAATCCGCAAGCCGTGGCGGGGATGTTTGCCGAATTCGACACGTCGCTGAGCGCGCTCGACCGGACCGCTGGACAGATCTGGATGGTGGCACAGGCACTGCGTGATCCGGGCAATCTGGGTACCATGCTGCGTACTTGCGATGCCGTGGGCGCGGGCGGATTGATCCTGGTGGATGATTGCGCCGATCCCTTTTCGGTTGAAGCCGTCCGGGCGAGCATGGGTGCGGTCTTCACGCAGCAAATCGCCCAGGCGGGTTGGGGCGATTTCCTGGTCTGGCTACGCTCTGGCCCCGGTCAACTGGTTGCCGCGAGCCTGCGCGACGCGGTGCCGTATCGCGGTGCACCGTACGAAGCGCCGTGTTTCCTGCTGGTCGGCAACGAATCGCGCGGTCTGCCCGAGGGGTATGAGGATGCCTGCGATCTGCGGGTAACCATGCCGATGCTGGGAAGTGCCGACAGCCTTAACGCAGCGGTGGCTGGCGCAGTGCTGGCTTACGAGGTCTTGGCCGCTTTCGAGACCTGAGCGTCCGGGTCAGTCCCCAGCAATGAAGACCGTAATCCGCCATTTTCCACCCTGCTCGGACGCAAGCAGCCGATAATCGACCAGGCTGCGGAGCCTGTCGGACGCGACAAATCCCGTGATACCATCCGCCAGTCTCACGTGCTGGTAAGCGGCCCCGCTTTGCAGCCCGCCGGTTAGTTCAACCGCGTTCCATGAAAGCGAACGGACCGCTTCGGCCCCCTCGTCAGCTGCGCTGAGCATCGGGACATCGGTGCCGGTCACGATCAGACCCATCATCTGGTCTATACCGGGCGTTTCCTGCGTGAAATACCATGGCAGCGTGATTCCGCCTGCCTGGTTGGGTCCGCAGCCCAGCGCAAGCACTGCGTCCAGTTCCGTCCACAAATTGTATTCGTCATCCGTCAGGCGCCTGCGCAGTTCGGCGGTGCCTGCACCGCCGCCGAAATCGAGCTTTATGTCGGGGTCGGCCAATGCGATCAGCGCGTCCGCGTCGCGTTCCCTGACCGCCCTGGTCAAATCCGTGCGAAACCGGTCAGCTCCCGGAATGTCCCCGCAGGCATTGCGCGGAGCCAGCGGCGGGAGACTGGAGTCGGCAGAGGCGGTCTCTTCCTCGGGATCGATCCTTTCTGTAGTAGATTGGTCGGTTGCACGGTCGATTGCCGGTTCCGGCTCATCGCTGCATCCCGCCGCCCCGAGTGCCAGAGCTGCCGCAAGGATCGAATAACGCATGGGGTCGCTCCGCAGGGTCAGTTCATGGACTACGCTGCGGGTGGTAACGCATCGACGGCATCGTCGTCCACATCGGCGTTCGTGTAACGCGGCGCGCTTTCCACCAGCGGCACTTCCTCGATCTCGCGTTTCCCGATCTCGATGCCCTTTTCCGCCAGCCGCTTGCCGGATGACAGGACGTTGCGTTCGAAGCTGCCGACGAATTTGTTGTAATTGCCAACGGCCGTCTCCAGCCCGGAACCGACCCGCTTGAGATGCTGCGAAGCGGTTGCGAGCCGTTCGTACAATTCGGCCCCGGCCTTGCCGATTTCCCGCGCCTCCGTCGCCAGTTGATCCTGCCGCCAGACCTGCGCGATCGTGCGGGCAATCGCCACCAGATTGGTCGGCGTGGCAAGCAATACGCCGTTCTGGAACGCGAAGTCCCATAAATCGGGATCGGTTTCGAGCGCGGCGGCGACAAAATGTTCGCCCGGCACGAACATCACCACATAGTCGGGCGCTTCGTCGAACTGGCTCTGATAGCTTTTCGCACCCAGTTGCTGGACATGGTTGCGCATCGATTTCGCATGGGCACCCAGCGCCCGCTTGCGAATTTCGTCATCATCCGCCTCGAAGGCTTCCTGATAGGCATTGAGCGACACCTTCGCATCGATGATCAGCTTTTTCTGACCCGGTACATTGACGATCGCATCGGGGCGCAGGCGCCCGTCAGCGGTGTCGATCGAATGTTCGAGGATGAAGTCGGTGTGCTGCGACAGACCGCATTGTTCGAGGACATTCTGCAGCGCCCGCTCCCCCCAGCGGCCCCGTGCCTTGGGCGCGTTGGTCAGCGAATTGCCGAGCCGCTGCGCCTCGCGCCGGACTTCTTCCTGCCCCTTCTGCATATTGTCGATCAGGCCGGTCAGCTGGCCGAATGCATCCACCCGCTTGGCCTCCAGAGCGATCACCTGATCTTCGTAGTTCTTGAGCTTGAGGCCCACCGGTTCGAGCAGCGCCTTGATCTTCTGCTCGCCCGCTTCCTCGGACTGTTTGAACCGTTCGTTGGCGCGGTTGAGGAACGCTTCCTGCGCTTTCCCCAGCACCGCCGCCCCGGTGTTTTCGAATTCCTTGAGCAGCTTCTCGCGGCTTTCCTCGAGCAGGCGCTTCTGCTCCTCGAAACCGGCGGCCTGCGCCTTGAGGCCGGTCAATTCCTCGCGGGTCGCATCAAGCTTCGCCGCCAGATCGTCGGCGCGCGCGGCGCGGTCGCTCATGGTCGCCAGTTCGGGCGCCATTCGGCTGACCTTCTCGACCGCCGCCTTTGCCTCCGCGTCGCGCTCCTCGAACCGGGCGCGCCAGTCAGCCACGGGACGCGAGCCGAAGAACCAGCCGAGGGCAGTCCCGATGAGCAGCGCAGCGACAACGAAAATAATCGATAGCATTTCCATTTCCGGAACATAGCTGGAACGGATGCTTTGGAAAAGGGAACAAAGCCAATTCCTGTGGAACTACGCTCGATGATGCTCGCTGTGTTCATGGAAACACCCGAAAAGGAGCTTGAAGCCATGTCGATCAAGGAAATGATCCGCGAACACCCGCAGATCGGGGCCGATTACACCGAAGAACTGGGCGAGGCGGTGAAGCACGCGATGTATTGCGCGGCGATCTGCAACAGCTGCGCCGACGCCTGTTCTGCGGAGGAAAAGGGGATGGAGAAGTGCATCCGGCTGTGCATGGATTGCTCGGACATCTGCACCGCGACCTATCGCACTGCCAGCCGCCGGACCTCCGGCAATGTGCCGGTTCTGAAATCCATGCTGCAGACCTGCATTGATGCCTGCGAAGCGTGCGAGGCCGAATGTGCGAAGCATGACCACGCCCATTGCAAGCGTTGCGCGCAAATGTGCCGCGAATGCGCCGACGACTGCCGCAAGGCGCTCGAAACAATGCAGGCGCACGCCTGATTCGAAAACCCCCCGGAGGGATCCGGGGGTTTTCGGCTTTTCGATCAGGCTGCCTTGCGCAGTTTGTCGAGCTTCTTCAGCGCCATGTTGCGCTTCAGCTTGCTCAGATGGTCGATGAACAGTATCCCTTCGAGGTGGTCCATTTCATGCTGGATGCAGGTTGCCATCAACCCGTCCAGCTGTTCCTCATGCACCGCGCCGTCCAGATCCTGGTACCGCACACGGCAGGTCGCCGGACGATCGACATCGGCGTAGATATCGGGCACCGACAGGCAGCCCTCCGAATAGGTCGCCAGTTCTTCCGCAGGTTCGAGGATTTCCGGATTCACGAACACGCGCGGCTGCTTCAGCGTTGGCTGGTGAGTATGATGGTGGCCTTCGTGTGCGGTGCAGACTTCGGGCTCCGCATCGGGATCGTCGGGTTCCAGATCGATCACCAGCACCCGCAGCGGTACCCCGACCTGGATCGCGGCGAGGCCGATACCAGGCGCGTCATACATCGTTTCGAACATGTCCTCGACCAGCACTTTCAGCGCGTCATCGAACTTTTCGACCGGAATCGACACGGTTTTGAGCCGGGGGTCCGGCACTTCCAGAATCTCGCGTATAGCCATGCGCACTATTTAGTGCGGGTGGCGGCCCGCTGCAAGCGCTGGTGCTATCCCATAGGCCTTCTGGCCCGCAACGCCTGCGCCAGCGTACCTTCGTCGAGGTAGTCCAATTCCCCGCCCACTGGCAGGCCGTGTGCCAATTGGGTGATGCGCAGCGGATATTCCTCCAGCCGCTCGGCCAGATAATGGGCGGTGGTCTGCCCTTCCAGCGTGGCGTTCATCGCCAGCACCACTTCCTCGATCCCGGCCCCGTCGTCCTTGGCTGCCACCCGTTCGAGCAGCGATCCGATGTTCAGGTCCTCCGGCCGCACCCCGTCCATCGCGGACAGCTTGCCGCCCAGCACGTGGTAGCGCCCGGTAAACAGTTTCGCGCGGTCCAGCGCCCACAGATCGGCGACATCCTCCACCACGCAGATGGACGTCCGGTCGCGGCGCGGATCGGCGCAAATGCCGCAGGGGTCCTGCGTATCGACATTGCCGCAGGTCCGGCATTCCACCAGCCGGTCCCGCACCTGCTCCAGCGCGCCGAGCAATTGCAGCAACGCAGTTTCCCGCCGCTTCACCAGCCACAGGACCACCCGCCGCGCGGACCGGGGGCCGAGTCCGGGGAGCCGCGCCAACGCCGAAGCCAGTGTCTCGATCTCTTGCGATGCCATGCACCCGAGGATAGGGGTTGCGCCCCGCAATAGGAAGGCCGACCTACCCCGTCATGCGCACCATTTTCATGGGAACTCCCGGATTTGCCGTGCCGACCTTGGCTGCGCTTCACGACGCGGGCCATACGCTCGTCGCCGCCTATACCCAGCCGCCGCGCCCGGCGGGCCGGGGCAAGAAGCTGCAGCCCTCGCCGGTGCAGGTCGAAGCGGAGATTCGGGGCATCCAGGTGCGGAGCCCCGTCTCCCTCAGGAACGCCGAGGTCCAGTCCGAATTTGCCGCGCTGGAACCGGATATTGCCGTGGTGGCGGCCTATGGCCTGATCCTGCCCCAGGCGATCCTCGACATTCCGACGCATGGCTGCCTCAACGTCCATGCCTCGATCCTGCCGCATTGGCGCGGCGCGGCACCGATCCAGCGGTCGATCCTGGCGGGCGATGCGGTGACCGGGGTGACCATCATGCAGATGGAAGCGGGTCTCGACACCGGCCCGATGCTGGCGACTGCACGGACGCCGGTAGAGGACAAGACAGCGGGCGAACTGACCGAGGAACTGGCCGAAATCGGCGCGCAATTGATGGTCGGAACGCTGATCGACCTCCCCATGCTGCATGGCGTGCCGCAGGACGATTCCGAAGCAAGTTACGCACCCAAGATTGACAAGGCGGAAGCGAAGATCGACTTCGCCCGCCCCGCCGAAACCATCGAACGCCAGGTGCGCGCTTTCGCCCCTTTCCCCGGCGCGTGGTTCGAACTCGATGGCGAACGGATCAAGGTGCTGAAAGCTGAAGTGACGGGCGGTAGGGGCGTGCCCGGCACTACTCTGGACGACGCGCTGACCATCGCTTGCGGAGAAGGCGCGCTGCGGCCGCTGCGCATCCAGCGGGCCGGCAAACCGGTAATGGACACCGCCGATTTCCTGCGCGGCAAGTCGGTGGCACAGGGGACAAGACTGGCGGGGACAAATCTGGCGTGACCCGCTACGCGCTTACCCTCGAATTCGATGGAACCCCTTTCCAAGGGCTGCAGCGGCAAAAGCACGGGCCGAGCGTCCAGCGTTCTGTCGAGCAAGCGATCAACGCGGTAACCGGCGAAGAGGTTACCCTTCATTCCGCGGGACGGACCGATTCCGGTGTCCATGCCCTCGCGATGCGCTGTCATGTCGATATTGCGAGGGACTTTGCCCCGTCTCGCCTGATGGAAGCGATCAACGCGAAAGTCCGTCCCGATCCGGTCGCGGTCACCGCCTGCGAGATCAAACCCGGCGAATGGCACGCGCGATTTTCCTGCATCCGCCGCAGTTACCAATACCGCATCCGCAACCGCCGTGCACCGCTGACTATCGACCTCGGCCGCGCATGGCACATTCGGCCGGAACTCGATCATACCGCCATGCACCGCGCGGCGCAGGCGCTGGTCGGGCGCCATGACTTCACGACCTTCCGTTCGGCCAATTGCCAGTCTGACAGTGCGATAAAAACGCTGGACCGGTTGGACGTACGGCGCGAAGGAGACTGGATATTCATCGAAACAGAGGCGCGCAGTTTCCTGCATCATCAGGTGAGATCCATGGTAGGGTGCCTGGCACTCGTCGGCATGGGCCGCTGGACTGAAGCGCAGGTCGCGCACGCCCTCGCGGCTGCAGACCGCCAGGAACTGGGCCTCAACGCACCGCCGCACGGGCTTTACTTCGTCGCGGCCGACTATCCCGAAGAACACGATCAGGAGAGAAATTGATGAGCACGACCGGAAAACAGATCTTCACCACGCTGGAAGCGGACGGCACATTGACCGTCGAAGTGGCCGAAACGACCTTCCCCGAGCCGAAGGGCGCGCAAGTGCTGGTGCGGATGGAAGCCGCGCCGATCAATCCGTCCGACCTGGCCTTGCTGTTCAGCGCGGCCGATCTGGAAAATGCCCAATATTCACCCGGCAAGATCGTGGCCAAAATGCCCGAACCATTCCTCAGCGGATCCAAGGGCCGCCACGGCCAGCGGATGCCGGTTGGCAATGAAGGTGCGGGCACCGTCGTCGCCGCAGGGGACAATCCTGCCGCACAGGCGCTGATGGGACAACGCGTAGCCTGCGTTCCCGGCAATGCATTCAGCCAATATTCGATTGCCGAAGCGGGCATGTGTCTGCCGCTGGGCGATATTTCGTCGGAAGATGGCGCCTCCGCCTTCGTCAACCCGATGACAGCGCTGGGCTTTGTCGAAACGGCAAAGATGGAAGGCCATAACGCCATCCTGCATTTTGCCGCAGCATCGAACCTGGGCCAGATGCTCAACCGTATCTGTCTGGAAGACGGCATGGCGCTGGTCAATGTGGTGCGCAAGCAGGAACAGGTCGATCTGCTGAAGGGCCTCGGCGCGAATCATATTGTGAATACGTCGGATGATGACTTCATGACGCAATTGCGTAGCGCAATCGACGAAACGGGCGCTTATCTCGGCTTCGATCCGATTGGCGGCGGCACCTCAGTCGATACCGCGTTCAAGGCGATGGAACAGGTTGCGGTCGGCAAGATGAAGGAATTCAGCCGTTACGGGTCGGATCAGGCGAAGAAGATGTATATCTATGGCCGCCTCGACCTCGGCCCGACGATCCTGACACCGTCCTATGGTTTCGGCTTCACCCTGTCGGGCTGGCTATTGTTCCCGTTCCTGCAGAAGGCGGGCATGGAAACCATGGTCCGGATGCGCAAGCGGGTGCTGGACAATATGACCACCACCTTCGCCAGCCATTACAAGCAGAAGGTAACGCTGGAACAGATGCTCGAAAAAGACGCCGCGATCGATTACCGCGCCATGCGCACGGGCGAAAAATATCTCGTGACGCCTTAACGCCGGTCAAACGCTTCCTGCTGGCGGATGGGATCAGTGATCCCGTTCGCCAGCAGCAATTGCAGCAGAATGCGCGATTTTGCCGGACCGAGCGCACGGGCGGCAACAAAGCCATTTTCGTCGTCGTCCGGTTCGCGGTCCACGAGCCCCTGATCAACCCTGGACGCCCGCACCACCGGCACCCCGCTTGCGGCCGCCTGCGCCAGGGCTTCGCGAACTGCGGCAGGGGCATTGCCCTGGCCAAGCCCGGCCAGCACCAGCCCCTTCGCACCGCTGAGCACCGCATCGCGCACATCATCCCCCGGCATTCCTGCATAGGCGTAGAGGATGCTGACCCTGGGCATGTCCGGATAAAATGCAAAACGGGCCGCCTCTCCCATGCGCCACGCCGGGCCGAACCATTCAAGCGAGGCCGGGGTGACGTGCCCCACCGGGCCGCGGGGAAACCCGCGAAACGCGTCCACCCCTTCGGTTCTGGCCTTGCGCACGTCACGCGCGGCAAAGATGTGATCGCTCATCACCAGCAATACGCCCCGCCCAGCCGCCTGTTCGTCCCCGGCGACACCAACCGCGTTGGCAAAATTGCGCATCCCGTCACTGCCCACCGCGTCGGCCGGACGCATCGCGCCAACCAGGATCACCGGTTTGGCAGTCGGCAGCGTCTGGTCGAGCAGAAAGGCCGTTTCTTCTGCCGTATCGGTGCCGTGGGTAATGATGATCCCCTGACAGGCATCATCGGCCATCGCGCCCGAGATGGCGTCATGCAAAATGTGCCATAGTGCCGGACCGATATCTTCCGACCCGATGCTGGCGAACTGCGTTCCCACCAATGTCGCTTGGAGCCCCAGACGGGCGGCTTCCCCTAGCAATTCGTCCACTCCGATCTGCCCGGGAATATAATCGCGGCTGGTCGCCGACCCGGCCTTCCCCGCGATCGTGCCCCCGGTCGCGAATACCTTTATGTGCCTGCCTGTCATTCCCGCGCCATAACGTTCCGCGCCGGAATTCACCATTGGCAATTGATTTTGAATCTTTGGCCGCTATGAGCGCTGTTCCAGACGCAAGGTTTGGGCGCTTAGCTCAGTTGGTAGAGCATCTCGTTTACACCGAGAGGGTCGGCGGTTCGAGCCCGTCAGCGCCCACCATTTTCCTGTTCAGTGACGTTCGCAGACGACGTTGCCCCCGAATCCTCGAAATGCAGCGAACGCGCGCGCTTCCCTTTCGCAAGGGCGTTAACCTTTGTTCGAGGGCGTGTTCCAGATTGAACAGACGTAGCGATTAAGCTTCCCTTGCGCTGCACTTGGTCTATGGCAGAGCTGCGACCCGAGGGACGGTTTAGGCCGTTCTTTTACTTTAGTGGCCCTGTTTTCAAGCAGGGCCACTTTTTTGTAGATACGGGGGGGCAGCATCAATCGCGGATCAGGCTCCATCTTCTCCGAGCGCGTCATTAATCGCCTCGCGCGCTTCTGCGCCGGACCAGTCATATTCGCCGGTGATGCGCCACACTTCGCGGCCCGCCGAATCGTACAGCACCGTCGTCGGCAGCACTCCCCCTTCGATGCCGAACCCCAGCGCATTTTCCGGATCAAGCCAGGGCTGCAGGTTCTCGAATTTATTGGCCGCAAAGAATTTCTCGACCTTTTCCGCGCCCCCCATGTCCTGACTGACCGTCATCACCCGCAGCGCGCCCGCGTATTCGCCGGCCAGATCGTCCAGCATCGGCATTTCCACCACGCAGGGTGCGCACCAGGTGGCCCACAGATTGAGCAGTACCGGCCCGCCCTGCAGCGCCCCGGTGTTGATCTGCCTGCCGGCCGGATCGTCCAGCAGAATTGCCGGCATGAGTTCACCGGCATGGCTGGTGTCGATCGTGCCGACCAAGTCCGGCTTTGCACCCTCCAACCCGGCCTGTTCTTGCGCGTCCGGCGCGGCTTCCCTATCGCAGGCGGCCAGCGGAAGGGCCAATAGCAGCGTGAGCGACAATCTTAAGGACACTAAGGGCTCCAACCAGATGTGGGGCGGACGCTTTGCCGAAGGGCCAAGCGCGATCATGCGCGAGATAAATGCCTCGATCCCGTTCGACAAGGCGTTGTGGCGCCAGGACATAGCGGCCAGCAAGGCCCATGTCGCCATGCTTGGGGCGCAAGGGATCGTAACGACCGCCGATGCCGCGGCCATTTCCGGGGGGCTGGACCGGATTGCCGCCGAATACGAGCAGGACGGTGTGCCCGAAGATTGGGACCTCGAAGACATCCACATGACCACTGAAAGCCGGCTCGCCGAATTGATCGGTCCGGTCGCGGGCCGGCTGCACACGGCGCGCAGCCGCAATGATCAGGTGGCGACAGATTTCCGCCTGTGGGTGCGCGAGGCGATGGAACAGGTCGACGCGGGGCTGGAGCAATTGCAGCGGGCGCTGGTTGCCCGCGCGGATGAACATGCGGCCAGCATCATGCCCGGCTTCACCCATCTGCAAACTGCGCAGCCGGTCACGCTGGGCCACCATCTGATGGCCTATTACGAGATGATCCGGCGCGACCGTAGCCGCTTCGCCGATGCGCGGGCGCGGCTGAACGAATGCCCGCTGGGCTCGGCCGCGCTGGCCGGTACCGGATTCCCGATCAATCGTGACATGACCGCCCACGCGTTGGGTTTCGATGGCCCGACCCGAAACAGCCTCGATGCGGTTTCCGACCGCGACTTTGCGCTCGATTACCTGATGGCGGCGGCGCAATGCTCGCTCCATCTCTCGCGGCTCGCGGAGAATTCATCATCTGGGCCAGCCAGCCGTTCGGGTTCGTCCGCCTGCCCGACGCGCTCAGCACCGGCAGTTCGATCATGCCGCAGAAGAAAAATCCCGACGCCGCCGAACTGGTCCGCGGCCATTCCGGGCGGATCATCGGCTGCGCAACTGCCTTGATGGTGACGATGAAAGGCCTGCCGCTCGCCTATTCGAAGGATATGCAGGACGATAAGCCGCCGGTGTTCGAGGCGGCCGGTTTGCTCGCCTTGTCGATTGCCGCGATGACCGGGATGGTGGCGGACAGCGCGTTCCGGACCGAACGGATGCGGCAGGCGGCGGAGCTTGGCTATGCGACAGCCACCGACCTCGCCGACTGGTTGGTGCGCGAGGCGGACGTCCCCTTCCGCGAGGCGCATCATATCACCGGCGCAGCGGTCAAGCTGGCGGAAGGCAAGGGCGTCGCGCTCGATGCGTTATCGCTGGAGGAACTCAAGGCGATCGATCCGCGGATCGACGAACGGGTGTTCGCGGCCCTGTCCGTCGATGCATCGGTGGCGTCACGCAGCTCCTATGGCGGAACCGCGCCGGAACGGGTAAGGGAGCAAGTGGCGCAGGCGCGCCGCGATTTGGGCCAGACATCGGGAAATAGCGAATGAACCGCCGGATTCTTGCACTTGCAGCTGCCTGTGTGCTTGCAGGCTGCGGTCAGAAGGCCGACCTGAAGCCGCTCCCCGGCCAGACGCTGCCGGTCGCGCCGCTGGGTTCCGATGTCCAGCCCGATTCCGAAGCCTTGCTCGAGCTCGATACGCAGGCCGCGCCCGAGCGCAATGTCGAGCTGCGCCGACGCTCGGAATCGCGCGAAGATGATCCTTTCGACCTTCCTCCGGAATGATACGGCACAGTAAATGAATCATTTCGAACTCCGCGAAGGCGTGCTCCATGCCGAAGGCGTGCCCCTGCCCCGCATTGCGGCAGAGGTCGGCACGCCCGTCTATGTCTATTCGCAGGCCACGTTGGTGCGCCATGCGCGCGTGTTTCGCGAGGCGCTTTCCGCGCTCGGCAACCCGCACATCGCCTTTGCGGTGAAATCCAACCCGAATCTTGCAGTGCTCAAGGTCCTCCAGCGCGAGGGATATGGAGCCGATGTGGTTTCCGGCGGCGAGCTGTCGCGCGCTCTGGCCGCCGACATGGCTCCGGCGGACATCGTGTTTTCCGGCGTCGGCAAGACGCATGACGAAATGGTCTACGGTCTCCAGACGGGGATCGGTCAGTTCAATGTCGAATCCGAAGAAGAAGGCATCGAGCTGTCCGCAATTGCGTTGCAGCAAGGCAAGATCGCCCGCTGCGCCCTGCGGGTCAATCCCGACGTCGATGCGCGCACGCATGAAAAAATCTCCACCGGCAAGGCGGAGAACAAATTCGGCGTCCCGATCCACCGTGGCGGCGAGATTTACGCCGCGCTGGCGAGCCTGCCCGGCCTCGAAATGCGCGGGATCGCAGTCCACATCGGCAGCCAGCTTTCCAGTCTGGAACCGCTCGAAACCGCATTTGGGAAAGTTGGCGCGCTGATCGCGGAATTGCGCGCGCAGGGGCAAAATGTCACCCACGCCGATCTCGGCGGCGGACTTGGTGTGCCGTATAGGGCGGATGATGTGATGCCCAGTCCGGCCGAATACGGCGCGATGGTGGCGCGGGTGACGAAAGACTGGAACGTTGCCCTGTCGTTCGAACCGGGGCGGGTAATCGCGGGCAATGCCGGCGTACTGCTGACCCGGGTAATCCGGGTGAAGCGCAGTTCCAACGCCAGCCCCTTCGTAGTGGTGGATGCCGCGATGAACGATCTTGCGCGCCCGGCCATGTACGGGGCGTGGCACGATATCGATGCGGTTGTGCCGTCCGGCTCGACCAGTGAATCCCACGTGGTCGGACCCATCTGCGAAACCGGCGATACTTTCGCCATGAACCGCCAGATGGACACACTGGAGGCGGGCGATCTGGCGGTATTCCGCACCGCCGGAGCATACGGCGCGACGATGGCCAGCAGTTACAACAGCCGCGGCTTCGTGGCGGAGGTGCTGGTCGACGGGGACCAGTATGCAGTGGTGGCGGACCGGCTGCCGCCTGCCAATATCATGGCCGCGGAACGCGTGCCTGCTTGGCTCAAATAGGCCCGCTATGATCCGGTCCCTGCCCTTGCTGCACCGCATCGCCGGTACCCGCGTGGTGGTGATCGGGGCGGGAGAAATGGGCGAGGCCAAAACGCGGCTGGTGGAGCGCGCCGGCGGCATCCCCTGCGGCGAGGCCGAGGCGCATCACGCCCGGCTGGCGTTCATCGCGCTGGAAGACGGCAAGGCTGCCGAAGCCGCCACAATGCGGCTGCGGAGCAAGGGTTTGCTGGTCAACGTCGCCGACCGGCCTGACCTGTGCGATTTCACCACCCCCAGCATCATCGACCGCGATCCGGTGCTGATCGCCATCGGCACCTCCGGAGCATCGGCCGGCCTGGCTAAGCAGCTGCGCCTCCGGCTTGAACGGATAGTGCCGCCGGGCCTGGGGCGGCTTGCGGCAACTCTGGAATCGATGCGCGGGGCCATTCGCGCCCGCTATCCCGAAGGACCGGATCGGCGGCGTGCGCTGGATGCCGCGCTGGGCGAAGGAGGAATTCTCGATCCGCTCGATCCGGATGCGGCAGACCGGGTGGATGACTGGCTGGCGGGCAACGAAATCCCCGTCCCCGCCGGACCAGTGGAAATCATCCTCGCCAGCGACGATCCCGAAGATTTGACGCTGCGCCAGTGCCGCCTGCTCGGCATGGCCGACGCCGTGCTGCACGGTGCGGGCGTTCCGGCAGCGATCCTTGACCGCGCAAGAGCCGATGCGCTGCGGCGGGAATTGCCTTTTGGCGGGCCGCCAGCCGCAGGGCTGACCGTGATCCTGCGACTAGGGTGCAAACCAGCTTAACTGTCAGACCACTCTTTTCGCGTCTTTCCCCAATTCCGCGAAGTAGCGCGCCATGGCATCGGCGGCCTTGTCCGTCAGGGAGATGAAGGCGCGGCGCCGGTCGGTCTCGTCCTCCAGCCGTTCGATCAGGCCGGCGTCCTTCATCTGCGCGATCCAGCGCAGCGCGGTGGTGGGCGGAACCCCGCTGGCGATGCAAAGCGAGGTGATCGAGACGCGGGTGTGTTCGACCCGCGCTGCCGTGAGGTCCAGCAGCATGTCCCACGCAGGATCGGCGAACAGTTCCCCATCGAAGAACCGGGCGCGCAATTGCCGCTGGCGGATTATACGGCGCACCAGCCTCGGATCGGGCAATGGTGGCCGGGCGGTACGCACAAGCCGCTCCGACGAATCCGCGGAATTCGGGCCGCTGTAATCGGGGTCTGGCGATTCGAAGCGGAATGCGCCGCCATCGGCGCCCCTGCCGGGCGCTATGCCCTGCCCGGACAGGCGTTCGAGACGTTCCGCGATCTGGCCGACCTGCTCCGTCAGCCGAAGCAGGTTTATCCGGTCATCCGGTGACAATTCGCGAACCCCCATGCCGGGCTTTTTCGCCAATATGCTGCCGAGCGCAATTACGCGTTCGGACCTAGTCGGATCGACCAGAATATTTACGTCCGACTGGTCAAGACAGCCGAAAACATCATCCAGCGCCCCCAGTGTGGTTGAAACCACCAAATGCGCGCCCAGCCGGGCCGCACGCATATCGAGGCGCGCCAGCGCCGCAAGGGTAGCGCCGTCTACAACTGGGCAATCGAGCAAGACAATCTCGCCCAACGAGCGTGCTTCATTGCCAAGCAGATCCCCTAACGTTCCAACCGCGCCCAACCGGAAGCCGGCCGCCGCCGCATCATCGCACATAGTCTCGCGAAGATGCGCCCGGTCAACGAAAATCGAGACTGCTAAAGGCACTCCGGCAGGATCTTTGGCCCCGTCGCGCACGACCGCCAGGAGCGGGTCATCGCTTCGGTAGTGAAAATCCGCCTGCCCCATGTCTCGACTCCGTTCCAGATTGAACAGGAGTAGAACATAAAGGGATCAGGTCAAGGACGAATTTCGATGGCAGCTCAACGATAAGGTCGGGTACAAAATCTCATGCTGAATCAAAACTACGCCGCTCGGGCGCGCAGCTCAATCGATGAACGGGTCGCGCACCAGAATGGTGTCTTCGCGTTCGGGACTGGTGGAAACCAGCGCCACCGGCGTTTCGATCAGCTCCTGGATCCGCTGGATATATTTGATCGCATTGGCGGGCAAATCAGCCCAGCTGCGCGCGCCGGCGGTGGTTTCGCTCCATCCGTCCATTTCTTCGTAGATCGGCTCCACCGCTGCCTGATCGGCGGAATGGGCGGGAAAGTAATCCATGATCTTGCCGCGCAGCCGGTATCCGGTGCAGATCTTCACGCTGTCAAACCCGTCAAGGACATCGACCTTGGTCAGGGCAATGCCGGTCACGCCGCTGATGGCGCAGCTTTGCCGCACCAGCACCGCATCGAACCAGCCGCAGCGGCGCTGGCGGCCGGTAACGGTGCCGAATTCATGGCCGCGTTCGCCCAGCCGCTGGCCGTCCGTGTCGCCAAGTTCAGTAGGGAACGGACCGCTGCCCACGCGGGTGGTGTAAGCCTTGACGATGCCCAGCACGAAGCCGGTCGAATTGGGGCCGAGACCCGAGCCGCTCGCCGCTGTGCCGCTGACGGTGTTGGAGCTGGTGACGAAGGGATAGGTCCCGTGATCGACATCCAGCAGCACGCCCTGCGCGCCTTCGAACAAAATGCGCGCGCCAGCCTTGCGGACTTTCTTCAGGCGTTTCCAAACCGGTTGCGCGAATTGCAGCACGAAGGGGGCGATTTCCCGCAGCTCGTCCAGCAGCTTCGCACGGTCGACCGGGGGCTGGTCGAAACCGGCCAGCAAGGCATCGTGATGCGCGCACAACCGGTCGAGCTGGGGGTCCATCTTGTCGAGATGAGCGAGGTCGCACACACGGATGGCGCGGCGGCCGACCTTGTCTTCATAGGCTGGGCCGATTCCCCGGCCGGTAGTGCCGATCTTGCCGGAACCCGCAGCGGTTTCGCGCAAGCCGTCCAGATCGCGGTGCATTGGCAGGATCAGCGCGCAATTGTCCGCCAGGGCAAAATTGTCCGGAGTGATAGTCACGCCCTGGCTTTCCAGCTTGGCGACTTCGCTCTGCAGTGCCCACGGGTCCAGCACCACGCCGTTGCCGATGATCGACAGCGTTCCGGTCACGATACCCGAAGGCAGCAGGCTGAGCTTGTACACCTGATCGCCCACCACCAGCGTGTGACCGGCGTTGTGGCCGCCCTGGAACCGCACCACCGCATCCGCGCGGCTGGCCAGCCAGTCAACTATCTTGCCCTTGCCTTCATCACCCCAGTGGGCGCCGATTACGGTAACATTGGCCATGGCAAAAACCTTCTCTGGTAATCGGTACGCGGGGTTGGATCAGATGCAGCACAAGCGGCGCGGCCCTAATGCCTGCGCCGCACTAGGGCAAGCACCACAATGCGGCAATCGGCGGCATCTAGAGCGCGGTTGGTTCCCTTCCATCGAGCCGATGCGTGCAGCCAAGAGCCTCTGCGTCATCATTGCCAGAAAGTGCCTCGCGCGTGCGCCAACCGATTGCGCGCAGCCTGGCGGCGACATCGCGGTCATGCCCTAGTGGCAGGAACAGGATATCAGCGGCGGGCGAAGCTTTCAGTGCGCCGATCATGGCATCGATATAGAGCGAGAATCCGGTGGCCGGCTCGTCGGTTCCGCCAATGGCATAGGTACCGCCCCGGCCCACCGCGCCGCGCACGCCGTCGGCATAAATGGTGAATCCAAACCAGCTTTGGTATTCGAAGCCGTGCCGCTCGGTCGGGTCGAGCGTAAGGCGGGCGCGTTCCGCCACGCGTTCGGCAATCTGTTTCAGGCCGGCGATACGGCTGGCGAGCGCACCACCTGCATCGATCTCGAACAACCGCGCAATCGCCTCGTCAAACGGGCCGGTCGCATAAAGCAGCGGCATATAGGCCGCTCCGCCCGGCACCAGCGCCAGTCCGCCGGCGTCCTTGGTATCCAGTTCACGCCGGACCTGCGCGATGCGTTCCGGTGCCAGCGGCAAGGCTTTCTTGGCAAGAATATCGACCAGGTCGGGCAAGGTGAAATCGACCGAAATGCCTTTCGCCCCGGCGCCCTCCAGCGCCTCGATTGCAAGCGCGATCATCTCGGCAGCGGCGGCGACCGTATCGCTGCCGATCAATTCCGCGCCCAGTTGCAGCCGCTGGCGCGCCGGATCGAGCTGGTCGGCGCGAACCAGCGCCACTTCGCCGCCGTAACACAGCCGCAGCGGGCGCGCCGCCGCGGCCAGTCCGGTAGCTGCGATCCGGCCAATCTGCGGAGTCATGTCGGAACGGACCGCAAGCATCCGCAGCGACACCGGATCGACAAAGCGGAACATCCGCCGCGCCGTAGTCCCGTCGTTGCCGCCGACCATCCGGCCCGCCAGCGATTTTTCGAACTCCACCAACGGCGGGCTGACCCGGTCATACCCATGCGCATCCATCACATCGAGAATTTGGCGCATGGCGCGGCTGACCGCCCTCGCCTCGGTGGGAAGCCGGTCTTCGAGGCCTTCTGGCAGGAGATCGTCAGGGTTGGTCATTTCGCGGCCCCTATTGAACCTGCGCCTAAAATACCAGCGCGGTTACCGTCTTCACGCCCTCGAGTGCGCTGGCTGCGGTGACGACATCCTGCGGGATCGGCTGGTCGACCGACAGCAGCACCACCGCCTCCCCCCCGGCATCGCGGCGGCCGAGGTGGAAGGTACCGATATTGATCCCGTTCTCGCCCAGCAGCGAACCGATCCGGCCGATGAAGCCGGGTGCGTCTTCGTTGACGATATACAACATGTCACCCTTAAGGTCGGCCTCGATTCCGACACCGAAGATTTCCACCAGTCGCGGGGCATTGGCACCGAACAGCGTGCCCGCCACCGAACGGTCGCCCTGATCCGTCGCCACCGTCACGCGAACCAGCGTGTGATACACCCCTTCGCGGTCATGCCGGATTTCGCGGACATCGAGCCCGCGCTCGCGCGCTAGATAGGGCGCGTTGACCATGTTCACCGTATCCGAATAGCGCCGCATCAGGCCCGCCAGAACCGCCGCCGTAATCGGCTTCTGGTTCAATTGCGCCGCCGCGCCTTCCACTTCTATGCTGATCTTGGGCAGATTGCCATGCGCCAGCTGCCCGACGAGCGAACCGAGGTTTTCCGCCAGTTCCATATAGGGGCGCAGCTTGGGCGCTTCTTCCGCGCTCAGGCTCGGCATGTTGAGCGCATTGGTGACCCCCCCATTGACCAGGTAATCGGACAATTGTTCCGCCACCTGCAGCGCGACATTGACCTGCGCCTCGTCGGTGGAAGCACCCAGATGCGGCGTGCAGATGAAGTTCGGGGTGCCGAACAGCGGGCTTTCCTTCGCCGGCTCCTTGGCGAAGACGTCAAGCGCCGCTCCGGCGATATGGCCGCTTTCGAGGCCTTCCTTCAGCGCCGCTTCGTCGATCAGCCCGCCCCGCGCGCAATTGACGATCCGCACACCGGGCTTGGTTTTGGCAAGGTTTTCCGCCGATAGGATATTGCGCGTCTGATCGGTCAGCGGGGTGTGCAGGCTGATGAAATCGGCGCGCGCCAGCAGACCGTCCAGATCGACCTTCTCGATCCCGAGTTCGATCGCGCGATCCTCGGTCAGGAACGGATCATAGGCGATCACCTTCATCTTGATCCCCAGAGCGCGGGCAGCGACGATCGAACCGATGTTACCAGCCCCGATCAGGCCGAGAATCTTGCCGGTCACTTCCACGCCCATGAAGCGGCTCTTTTCCCACTTGCCGGCCTGGGTCGAGGCGTCTGCTTCCGGAATTTGCCGGGCGAGCGCAAAGATCATCGCGATGGCGTGTTCGGCGGTGGTGATCGAATTGCCGAACGGGGTGTTCATCACCACCACGCCCTTGGAACTGGCATAGGGAATATCGACATTGTCGACCCCGATCCCGGCGCGGCCGATGACCTTGAGATTGGTCGCCGCGTCGAGAATTTCCCTGGTCACGGTGGTCGAGGACCGGATCGCGAGGCCATCATACTGGCCGATGATCTTGAGCAATTCTTCCGGCGTCTGGCCGGTGATGACATCGACATCGCAGCCGCGCTCTTCGAAAATGCGCGCGGCGTTGGGGTCCATCTTGTCGGAAATGAGGACTTTGGGTTTGGTCATGATTTTTCCTTGAAATCGTCATCCCGGCGTAAGCTGGGATCGCTTGCCACCAGGTCGATCCTGGCTGAACGAGATCCCAGCCTTCGCTGGGATGACGGATTAACTTTTGAGAGTAGTGTAAGCCCAGTCGAGCCACGGACCGAGTGCTTCCACATCCGCCGTGTCCACCGTTGCGCCGCACCAGATGCGCAGGCCCGGCGGGGCATCGCGGTATCCCGCAATGTCATAGGCCGCGCCGTGATCCTCCAGCAGTTTGGCGAAGGCCTTGATGAAATCGGCATCGGCACCCGCCACCGTCAGGCAGACGCTGGTGTTCGACCGGGTTGCCGGATCGGGCGCGAGATGGCCAAGCCAGTCGCGCGCCTCAACAATCGTGTCCAGCGCCGCCGCATTGGCGTTGGCGCGGGCCTGCATACCGGAAAGACCGCCAACCGATTTGCCCCATTCGAGCGCGAAGACTGCATCTTCGACCGCGAGCATGGAAGGCGTGTTGATGGTTTCGCCGGTAAAGATACCTTCGATCAGCTTGCCGCCCTTGGTCATGCGGAACAGTTTCGGCAGCGGCCATGCGGGGGTGTAGCTTTCCAGCCGTTCCACCGCACGCGGGCCGAGGATGAGCACGCCATGCGCGCCCTCCCCGCCGAGAACCTTCTGCCAGCTGAAGGTCAGCACATCGACCTTGTCCCAGGCGATATCCTGCGCGAACACTGCGCTGGTGGCATCGGCAATCGACAGGCCTTCGCGGTCCGCCGCGATCCACTCGCCATTCGGAACCTTCGCGCCGGACGTGGTGCCGTTCCAGGTAAACACGACATCGTTCGACCAGTCGACACGGCCCAGATCGGGCACATGGCCATAATCGGCGCGGATGATGGTCGGGTCGATCTTCAGCTGCTTGACCGCATCGGTAACCCAGCCTTCGCCGAAGCTTTCCCATGCCAGCGTGGTCACCGGGCGCGCGCCGAGCATCGTCCACATCGCCATTTCGACCGCGCCGGTATCCGAACCGGGCACGATTCCGATCCGGTGCGTCGCGGGAACCTCCAGCACTTCGCGAATGAGGTCGATACACAGCTTCAGCCGCGCCTTGCCCAGTTTGGAGCGGTGCGAACGGCCGAGCGATTCGGTGGCGAGTTTTTCGGGAGCCCAGCCCGGCGGCTTTGCGCAGGGTCCGGATGAGAAGTACGGGCGCGCGGGTTTGCGGCCGGGAGGCGTAAGGTCAGTCATGTATTCTCTCCTTGCAGAGAGCTCGCGCGGCGTTGGGACCGCGTGGCCCGAGGGCCGATTGGATGGTGCGGGGGGACAAGTCAAGCGGCGATGCCGTGAATGGGGTGGCGGCAAGACCTTGCCGTTCACTCCTTCGCCATTCTGTTCGACAAGCCCTCGCCAAGAAAGCGATTGGCGATTAAGGCTCGGCTGCAATGAAAACGTCCGACCTTCGTATCGCCATGTTCAGCGGCAATTACAACATCACGCTCGATGGTGCGAACAAGGCGCTCAATCGGCTGGTCGAGTATTTGCTGCGTCAAGGCGCGGCGGTTCGCGTCTATTCGCCGACGGTGTCCAATCCGGCGTTCAAGCCGGAGGGCGACCTGGTCAGCGTTCCATCCTTCGCAATTCCGGGCCGTAGCGAATACCGGATGCCCGTCGGTATCAGCGCCGAAACCCGCGCCGATCTGGCCAAATTTGATCCCAACCTGCTCCACATCGCGTCACCCGATTTCAGTGCGCGCGCGGCAGTGCGCTGGGCCAAGGCGCGGGGAACTCCGGTCCTGGCGTCAGTGCACACGCGATTCGAAACCTATCCGCGCTATTACAATCTGGGTCTCCTCGAACCGGTGCTGGAGAGCTGGATTCGCGGGCTCTATCGCCGCTGCGACGCGCTGGTGACGCCGTCGGAAAGCATGGTCGAGGTTCTGCGGCAGCAGGCCATGAACGACGATATTTCGATCTGGTCACGCGGTGTCGACCGGACCCTGTTCGGGCCGGAAAAGCGTGATCCGGCATGGCGGCGCAGCCTCGGGATCAGCGACAGCGATGTGGCGATCGCATTCCTCGGCCGACTGGTGATGGAGAAGGGGCTCGACACCTTTGCGGAAACGATTGCGGAACTGCGCAAGCGGAATATTGCCCACAAGGTACTGGTGATCGGCGACGGCCCGGCGCGCAAATGGTTCGAGCAAGCTCTGCCCGGCGGTATCTTCGCCGGGTTCCAGTCCGGTCCTGATCTGGGACGTGCGCTGGCAAGTTCGGATATCTTCTTCAACCCGTCGATAACCGAGACCTTCGGCAATGTGACGCTGGAAGCCATGGCCAGCGGCCTTCCGGTGGTCGCCTCCGCCGCTACCGGCAGCACCAGTCTCGTCCAGGACGGTGTAACAGGCGCTTTGGTCCCCCCCGGAAGCCCCGGCGCCTTCGCCGATGCGATCACGAAATACCTGACGGACCAGGCACTGCGCAGCGCTCACGGAAGCGCCGGAGAGAACCGTAGCCTCGACTATAGCTGGGATGCCATCAACCAGGCGGTGGCGGACACTTACCTCCGCCTGATTGCGGCACGTTGCCAACCCCTGACAGGGGACGAAGATCAGGTCAGAACACCTTTTGCGGCCATCCGGCGCGCATAAATGAACAGGCTGAAAGTGATCACCCAGATCGCGGCCGCAAACAGATTCTGTCCCGGGCTCTGCAAACTTTCCGGCACCGCTGCGACCATGCGCTCGTAATAGGTGGTGCCAAACAATCCAATAATCGAAATTCCGAACGACCAGACTGCCAGCTTCTTTCTGAGCAGCAGCAGCAGCGAACCCAGCGCACTGCCCCACACGCCGAGAGCCCAGAACGCGACTGCCCACGCCGGGAAGCTGTAGAAATAATCAAGCTGTTCCGGGGTTATCTCCATCTGCTCCAGCTGCCCCAGCTCGGTTGCCAGATAGCTGGCCACACCCCCGAGATTCCACAGCAGGGACAAGACCCCGATGACCCATAGGTGCCACGGGGCTTTTTTTGTCAGTTCCATTTGCCGATCCCTCCATGCAAATTTCCTGCGCGGGAAGGTAGCACGGAGGGAATCTGACGCAAGGACGGGAGCAATTGTCCCTACAGACGCTCGATCCGTTTGGCCGCTTCGTCGATGATATCGACGATCTCCTCGATCGTCTTGCTATCGAACCGGCCATCCCGGTAGCGGTGCTTGAGCACCCCGGCGAGATTGCCCATCGCGCGGAACAATTCGGGCGCGCGCCCGCGTTCCTCCTTGCCCGACATTGCGGCGAGCCGCGCCATCAGTGCGTCTGCCTCGTCAACGCGTTCGCCGAGTTCCTTGCGGCCTGCTTCGGTCACTTCGAAGGCCTTGCGCGCGCTGTCGTCGACCCCGGCAGTCTCCGCGATCACACCTTCGTCCGCGAGCAGTGACAGTGTCGGATAGACCGCGCCGGGACTTGGTTCGTAGGTGCCGCCGGTCAGCTCGCCAATCGCCTTGATCAGTTCGTAGCCGTGGCGCGGTTCGTCTGCGATCATCCTCAGCAGCAGCAGGCGCAGTTCGCCGGATGCGAACATCCGGCTGCGATTGCCGGACCGGCCACGCGGCCCGCCCCTGAAGTTCCCATCATCCCAGCTGAAGCGGCCGTCCCAGCCGCGCCCCGCAGCCATCATGGCCTCCATCGGGAAACCCCTGGGCCAGCCTTTCCAGTTCCTGTGCATCCCCATTATCAATCCTTTCGATATACTTGTGATAGGTCTAAGATATATCTTAACCTAACATCTGCAAGTGGGTACTGCAAATTTTCCGCAAGGCGTCTATCTCCCCCTCATGGCCGACCTTTTTGCCGATGATCCGCTGCCCGACGCTGCCCGCGAACAGCTGCGCGCCGATGCCCCGCTGGCCGACCGGCTGCGCCCGCGCATGCTGGAGGAGGTTGTCGGGCAGGACCATCTTACCGGAGCGGATGGCGCGATCGGTCGGATGGTCGCCGCCGGCAAATTGTCCTCGATGATCCTGTGGGGGCCGCCCGGGACCGGCAAGACGACCATTGCCCGGCTGCTCGCAGACGCGGTGGGGATGCGGTTTGCTTCGGTAAGCGCGGTGTTTTCGGGCGTCGCCGATCTCAAGAAGGAATTTGCCGCAGCCGACACGGCAGCGCAGGCTGGACAGCGGACCTTGCTGTTCGTGGACGAAATCCACCGCTTCAACCGCGCGCAGCAGGACGGCTTTCTGCCGTTCGTCGAACGCGGCACCGTCACGCTGGTCGGTGCAACTACCGAGAACCCGAGTTTCGCGCTCAACGCGGCACTACTCAGCCGGGCGCAGGTGCTGATCCTGCGGCGGCTGGACCAGACTGCCCTGGAGACCCTGCTGGCCCGCGCCGAGGAACTGCAGGGCCCGCTGCCGCTGACCGCCGAGGCGCGCGAAGCGCTGGTCGCCTCTGCCGACGGGGATGGACGTTTCCTGCTCAACCAGGCCGAAACGCTCTATTCCGCGCAGATAGCCGAACCGCTCGATCCGGCAGCGCTGGGCAAATTCCTCCAGCGCCGCGTGGCGGTGTATGACAAGGACCGCGACGGGCATTACAACCTCATTTCCGCCCTGCATAAAAGCCTGCGCGGGTCCGATCCGCAGGCCGCGCTTTACTACATGGCCCGAATGCTGACGGCTGGGGAAGAGCCGCTTTACGTGCTGCGGCGGCTGGTCCGCTTCGCGTCGGAAGATATCGGCCTCGCCGACCCGCAGGCGCTTGTCCAATGCCTCGCGGCCAAGGACGCCTACGAATTTCTCGGGACCCCGGAAGGCGAACTCGCGATCGTGCAGGCCTGCCTTTACTGCGCCACGGCGCCGAAATCGAACGCTGCCTATGCAGCGCAGAAATCCGCGTGGAAAAGCGCGCGCGAGACAGGTTCACTGGCCCCGCCCCCGCATATCCTCAACGCCCCGACGAAGCTGATGAAGGACATCGGCTACGGTGCCGGCTATGCCTATGACCACAATGCGGATGACGGTTTCTCCGGTGCCGATTACTGGCCGGAGGAGATGGATGCCCAGGTTTACTACCAGCCGGTCGAGCGCGGCTTCGAACGCAAGATCCGCGAACGGCTGGAGTATTGGGAGCGCAAGCGGCGCGAAATGCGGGACGCATGACGCTAGGGCGGTTCCGGCACTTTGTTGCCATCGACTGGTCCGGCGCAGCGGGCGAGCGTCACCGCGGAATTGCCGTTGGGGCGTGCAAAGCAGGCAGCGATGCGCCGCAACTGGTTCGGCCAGATCATGTCTGGTCCCGCACGGAGGTGCTGGATTATCTCGCGGAGGACCTGCCGCCCGACACTCTGGTCGGGATGGACCTTGGCATTGCCCTGCCCTTTGCAGATTGCAGCGACTTCTTTCCCGGGTGGGAGGACACCCCCCAGTCGGCGCAGGCATTATGGGCCTTGGTTGACCTGATCTGCGCAGAAGACCCCCATCTCGGCGCTGCCAGTTTCGTGGATCACCCCGTCGCCAGCCGCTATTTCCGCCGACACGGCGGGCGCGAGGGCGAG
This sequence comes from Allopontixanthobacter sp., assembly GCF_034376665.1. Lineage (NCBI taxonomy): Bacteria > Pseudomonadati > Pseudomonadota > Alphaproteobacteria > Sphingomonadales > Erythrobacteraceae > Allopontixanthobacter > Allopontixanthobacter sp. The sequence continues at coordinate 43,751 of NZ_JAXMJI010000074.1, forward strand.
TGCTTTCATGGACCCGGCGCGCCCCACCGACGCGGGCGGCTGCGGGTGACGGAGGGTCGGCAGGCGGCAGCCGGCTGCAAACCCTACAGCAATTTTAACCTGGTCGGCGCAGCGCAAGTCGGCAAAGCCAGCCTGACCGGAATGCGGGTGCTTCACCGGTTGCGCGGCAAGGTTCCAGTGTGGCCTGTCGAGCCGCTTCCCGCGTCAGGCAGCGTGATCGTGGAAATTTATACCACTATCGCCGCGATTGCTGCGGGGCGCAGCGCAGGCCGCAGCAAGATGCGCGGCGTCGACGAGTTGAACGCTGCGCTCGCAATTCTGGGCAGCCCGGGTCTTGCCGCCCAAGGCTCGCTTGACGATCACCGCTGCGACGCTTTGCTGACCGCGGCATGGCTGCGCAAAGTATCGGAGCAGCGGGAATTATGGCAGCCAAGGGGCCTGACCGTTGAAATTGCCCGCACGGAAGGCTGGACCTTCGGCGCGGTTTGACGCATGGGGCGCGGATATTGGCGAATCCACCACGGATTGCGTCCACCAGGGCCGGCTTAGCTCAGTTGGTAGAGCACCTGATTTGTAATCAGGGGGCCGGGGGTTCGAATCCTCCAGCCGGCACCAGTTTTCAACCACTTATAAGGCTCTTTAAGTTGGCGATGCTGGGCTAGCAACCACCCAGCAACCACGCTTGATAAAGAACATTCTAGGTAAGGCACGCGCGAAGTGGGTTTGTCGAATCCGATAATCCGTCGATCCTAGATCGGGTGGCAAGATTGGGCCGGTTTCAGACAGTCCGGTTTCGAACGCAGAAACTGGGATAGCCAACATTAAAGCGGCAACATGGACAAGGCCGCATCCGCTGACAAAGCTGCCGCTCCAAGGCTCGTTCTTCTCACCTGAAACCGGCCGTACGTTCAGGTTTCGTCGAGCGCTCATGACCGGCAGCTATTAGGACTGCAAAATCGATGCCCAGCTCAAAGTGTGGTCATTGTGTGTTTCCCTTCTTTGCATACCACTCGGCGAGCACGGTAAATGCCACTTTGCGATCGCCAGTTTCGCTGATCAGTCCCTTGCGGTTCCAGCCATCCTGAATGCCGGGCAGTTGGCGGCGCGGGGAGCGAAAATCCTTGAGCACCCAGGGGGACAGGCCAGCCAGTGTCGGAATGCCTTCTGCCATTGCCAGTGTGGCACGGTAATATGCCGCCTGATATTCTTCGGTGAATTTCTGCGGCGGCCCTTCGGCGTGGTAGCCCAACTTTGCCCCGGCACCGAATTCGGAGAACAGGAAAGGCTTGTCCGTGGGCAGATCCCAACCGAACGTCCCGATGTCGTCCAGCCGGTCACCTCCATACCAGCCAAAATAGGTGTTCACCGCTAGCACATCGACAGATGCCGCAAGCGGATCGGAAATCGTCACCACCTGCCGGCCGCCATCCATTTCACGAGCTGTGAGCAACGCTGCCGTAACCAGCCTGTCCGGATCGAGTGCCCTGACATCGAGCGCAAGCCGCGCCATAAAGCCGTTGCGCGCATCGCCTATCGGGGTTTCGTTACCCACGCTCCACAGCGCAATCGAGGCCCGATTACGGTCGCGCAGGATCATTTCAGCGAGCATCCGCCGGGTCTTTTCCAGCACTGCGGGATCATCGAACGCGATACGCCAATATACCGGGATTTCGCTCCACACGATCATTCCCAGCCGGTCCGCCGCACGCAACATCGGCTCGCCATGCGGGTAGTGGGCAAGCCGAACGAAATTGGCGCCCAGACCGTCCTTTGCCTCGCGCAGTAGCGCGTCTGCCGCAGCATCGGTCATGTGGCGGGTGGGGTCAGCGCCCAGCTCCTCTTCGTGCAGGCTGATCCCCCGCAGGAAGATCGGTTCGCCGTTGAGCAATATCTGGCTGGCCTGGACAGAAAGCGTGCGGAAACCGGTGATATCGTGCCAGCGGTCTTCACCAGCCGTAACCTCCACACGGTAAAGCTTCGGACTGTTTGGCGACCAGAGCTGGATAGGCTTGCGCGGTGTGATCCGCAGCGTAAGTCGGCCATCGCTGCCCGTTGTCGCACGCCGGTCGACGCCCAGCTCGGGGATGGTCAGCCGCACCGACACACCGGCCATTTGCGCACCGTCGATGCGGATATCGGCGCTGATCCTGCCATCGGCTTCCAGCCTGACCCAGGCATCATCGACGAAGGTTTCGGGCAGGTTGATCAGGCGCACGGCGCGGGTGATTCCGCCATAGGTTTCCCAATCGGTAACCGGTGGCGGCACATCATGGCTGGTCCGCTGCGAATCAACCGCTACAACCAGACGGTTGCCATGCGCGCGCAGCAGTCCGGTTACTTCGAACGCAAAGGGCGTAAAGCCGCCTTCATGCCGCCCCAGAAGCTTGCCATTGAGCCAGACTTCTGCGGAATAATTGGCGGCACCAAAACGCAGAATGCTCCGCGAAGCCGGATCAATCACCGCATCGAAACGGCGCTGATACCATACCAGCCCCTGATAATGACGCATCTGGGGTGAGTGCGTAAGCCAGGATGCGGGGAGCGTCGCCAATGGCGCAGCGTCCATGTCATATTCGAACAGTGCGAGCGGGTCGGCCCGGCGCACGCTTGCCACATCTGTATCGGCATGACGGCGATGGCTTGGCCCGGCCTCTCCGCCATGGAACCCGGTCAGACCATCGCGATAGGGATCGATCGACCAATTCCATTGGCCGGAAAGATCCTGCCCGTTTCGCAGGTCTGCTGCTGCGAGGATCGGGCCTGCGGGCATCACTTGCCCGACCACTGGCGATGGCAGCAGGCTCGACACCGCCAGTGCGAGTGCAATCCATACCCGCCGAAGGGCCACCGTCAACATCCCGCTCCTTTGCTCGTCCGGGCGTGGCGGAAGGCCGCGCGTATCTGTTCGCGCCACAGCTTGTCGCCTTCGGATTTCATGTGCAGGCCATCGGAAATGAACAGCGCCGGGTCCGGCCTACCAAAACCAGGATTATATGTCCGAACTTCATCGCGATGCTCCTCCTGTAGTCATGCAAAGGGGCCGGATTTTTGGCCGTCTTCACTCAAATTGTTGATCAGATCCCGCTTCAACCGCGCGGTCGCTGCCGGATCGGATTGCGCCAATACACCCCGCATTTCCGGCGCAAGATGTTCCCCCGGATCACCATTGGTGAGGAAGACATAGTGGTCGAACACTGCCTTCCATGCGCGGCGCTGGTCAGGCGGCAGTTCGCGCAAAGCAATAATACCGTGCAGCAAGGCATCCCAGGGTGACCCCAGATCCTGCCGTGCCGGATCCCACCAGTAATTGACCAAAATGTTGATCGGATCGAGCGCGCCGACATGATGATACCAGTGATAAGGGATATAGAGCACATCGCCGGGCTCCATCTCAGTCACCAGCGCCACTTTCGCAGCTTTTGCATAACGCGGATACCGGATGAGATCGGGTGCCGAGACATGCACCATGCTGATTGGCGTACCTCCGGGAGTCAGCTCGTACGGGCCCAGATATAGATCGCCAATCGCTTCAGGCGGGAACAGGGTGAATCGGCGGCGTCCGGCGACAACGCAGGCGAGGTTTTCAAGCTCATCATTGTGCGCGGCGACTTCAGTACGGTTACAAATCCACATTCGCGGCATGACCAATGGGGAAATCAGCGGCATGGTGTGCACATGCGCAAAACCAGGGATACACAGATGCACAGGCATTGCCTGAGCGGCGAGCGACCGTGGCAGATCGCCTTTCATCTCGTCCAGCAGTATTTGCAGGAACTGCCCGAGGCTCGCCTGATGGCGAGTGAAATTGAGCTGTCGGCCATCGGCGGTATAGTGGAAGCGGCCCAGAAATTCCGGATCGCCGGAGGCATAGGAGAGCTGCGCATCCGAAGCATTCGCGCTCAGCCGTGCGGCGAGTTTCTCAGATCCGCCCAAGGCGGCGGCAACGATAGGCCAATCCGCCACCAATCCGCGGACGAGCACCGGCTCGCCAACAGCGCGAAACGCCGCCAGCGATGCGTCTGTCGCACTTAGCGTTTTCACCTGTTTCATTGCACCTCGCTTGACTAAGCAGCAGAATTGCACTTCTAACCTGAAATTGGAAGCGCTACCACGAGGAGCAGATCGGATTTGCCGGATGTATAGACTTGTCGCGTCAATGCTGATTTTGATTTTTTTCGGCACCGGGATCGGCGCAACAACCGTACATGCGCGCGAATTAGTCTGCGCTGGACCGTTTCTGGCCATGACATACAACATCCGGCTCGACACTCCGGCGGATGGAGCGAATGACTGGGCTCACCGACGTGAATTCCTTATTGCACAAATCCAGTTGCTGCGACCGGCCATACTAGGCATGCAGGAAGTACTTCCCAACCAACGTTCAGACCTTGAATCCGCCCTGCCCGCCTATTCCTTCGTCGGCGGAGGTCGCGATGACGGGAAACTTGCAGGGGAGGCATCGCCACTCGCATTTGATCGCAGACTCTTCCGTATCGAAAAATCTGGCACTTTCTGGCTTTCACAAACTCCGGAAGTTCCTTCGCTGGGCTGGGATGCTGCGTTCCGGCGTGTAGCAAGCTGGGCCCATGTCAGTCGCAAACAGGACGGTGCAAGACTATTGGTGATCAACACCCACTGGGATCATGTGGGCGAAAAGGCCCGTCATGAAAGCGGTAAGCAACTGGCCGGATGGATCAGGGCAAACCTGCATGAACGCGAGTCTCTGGTACTGCTGGGTGACTTCAATACCGGCATTGAGACACCGGCAATCGCGGACATGATTGAAAGCGAAGCACTCGTTTCAGCCAACGGTGCAGACCGAGCCCTGCTCCCGTCGCCATCCCAGTCCAGTTTCAACAATTACGATCCAGTCCCCGAACCCGGCAAGGTCATCGACCATATTTTCATAAACAATCAAGTCAGCGTCTTGCGCGGCATGGTCATGGCACAGCATTCCAATGGCCTCGTCGCTTCGGATCATTTCCCGGTAGTAGCTTTGCTGGATTTGCCGGAAAGGCGCGGCAAGTCCTCTTGCGAATAGTCCGCTGATCCGTATTTTACTGCTGAATGATCACCGCCCCGCCTGCAGTATGCCGGTTGCGGGCCTGAACCGCGAGCAGGGCGAATATCGCGATCACCCCATAGGCCGCCATGGGAATGAAGAAGGAGATCGACAAATTTGCCATGTCCGCCATTTGGCCGACGGCGTACGGCAGCAACGCGCCGCCAACAATGGCAACGCACAATAACCCAGATGTCGACGACTGCGATGTTCCGGCTCGTTTCAGAGTAATTGTGAAAATCGTGGGAAACATGATCGAATTGAACAAACCCACCGCCAGCGCCGCATATCCCGCCACCGGCCCGCTTGCGAGCGCCACGATCAGACAGAGAAGGGCAGCGCTGCTCGCCGCAATTGCCAGTAAGATCGGAGCACGGATGAAGGTCAGCAAATACGAACCGACGAATCGCCCGATCAAGGCACCCATCCAATATATGTTAGCCAAATAGAATCCTGCGCTCTCGAGGGGCAGACCCATGATATCCGGCTGATTCAAAAAGTTGATCATGATGCTGCCGATCGAAACCTCTGCCCCGACATACAGACCGATCGACAACGCGCCGAACAGAGCCCATTTCGAACGAAGCGCATCTAGCACCGACCCTTCGCCAATTTGCTGATATTCTGCGGCCGCTTTCGAAATTCGCGCGCGTGACAACCAGATGAAGACCATCAGACCGGCCAGCATGGCCGCTATCAGAAGAAACGCCTGCGATACTGCCTCCAGTGCAATCACCCGGTCCGGCTCGTTGGTAATCGGGAAGTGCCCGGATTTCAGCACCTCCGCATCCAGCATGATCCGCGAGCCGAAATTTGCTCCGAGGACTACGCCGAGCGAATTGAAAGCTTGTGCAAGGGTCAAGCGAAAATGGCTGCTATCCGGCGGACCAAGTGCGGCGGCCAGGGGATTGGCGGCGACCTGAAGTGTGGTGATCCCCGCCCCAAGGATGAACAATGCAGCCAGGATAAGCGAATAATCCTGGAAGCGCACGATGAACTGTACCAGCATACACCCTGCGATCATTATCATCAGTGCGACAAAAATAGTTCGCAGAGCGCCCAATTTTCCAAGCAAGGCTGCTGCAGGAAACGACATAATCCCATAGGCGGCGAAAAAGACCAGCTGGGTAAACAGCGCTTCGGTGTAGTTGAGATTAAAGCTGGCCTTGACCGACGCGATCAGCGGATCATTGTTTGAAGTAATGAAACCCCAAGCAAAAAACAGCGTCGTGACGGAAATGAAGGCAGCCGGGATACCAGATAGTTGCTGCCTCATCGGCTTATTTCCCAGCAATACTAAAGTTTGATCAAATATGTCGCCAGCGAGCCTTGCGGCATACTCGCCTGGAATGCCATCCTGTCGATAGTGATCGAAATATTTTCATCCCCATCGCTGCCGTTGAAGATGATCAGGGCGACGGTTTCCTCACGCTCGCCATGAAACGCAACTGCATCAACGTTTTTGATATTTGTCGCAGCGCCGATTCGAACGGAATCGCGCGGCAGGAATCGGCTTCCGTGCGCAAAGGCGTAATATTCAGGTTCGCGAGTGATCGCTCCGCTTTCAGTGTCGATCGTGATCAGGCCGCGGCAATTGCCGCAGCCGCCCATATGCGGCCCATGATTCTGGTCGAGCGCCAGGTTCCACATGACCACGCCCCGCGCCCAGTTACGCGGAGCGCCGATTACCAGAGATCTGGCGGACGATTGGAAAGCGGCAGTCCAGTCGCCGCTCCAGTCACCAGCAGCGCATTCTGTGAACCAGGTTTCCTTGTCCGGATAGCGTTCGTGAACAACCGACTGCGCAGAGACATCCCCGCCGTAGCAATGCCACGCTACGCCATCTACGAAGGGAAAGGCTCTGGTATCGGCGAGCACAGCAAGAGGGCTATCCGGCTCGTCCCAATTGTGGTCCCAGTCAAGCAAGCGTGTGTGCGGAATATCTCGATCCATCATCGGACCGAGAAATTCACCAACGAAACTGGCGCGCTCGGCCGGATCCACCCGCATGCCGGGATAGTCCGCCGGCTCGAAATGTGGTTCGTTCTGGATCGTCAGCATATCGATCGGGACGCCCGCCGCTCCCATCTCCTTTGCATAGCTGATCAGATAATGTGCGTAATCCTGGTAATGGGCCGGATCCAGCCTTCCCGTGATCAGGCTGCGACTGGTTTTCATCCAGGCCGGCGCGCTCCACGGGCTGGCAATGACCTTGAGCCGCGGATTGATCGCGCGAATTTGCAGCAGGGCAGGGATCAACTCAGATCTGGCCGGGGCAATATCGGCATCCGCCTCACCGGGTATATCGGCATAGGTGTAGTGGCTGCGGGAAAAATCGGAGGCACCGATTGTAATACGGGTCAAATCAAGGCCAAGCTCGCCGCCCTCACCAAACAATTCCTGGAGCAGTTGAGCACGCGCGACATCATCGAGTTCGTGTTCCAGCAGCCATGCCGAAGCATCGGTGATCGATGCCCCGTAACCGAAGAATGGCTGGTATCGCCGGCCGGTATCGACAACGACATCCGCAATTTGACCGGCACCAAGCTGGATCGGGATGGCCTCAAAAGGAGCCAGCTTCTTCGAACCGTCTGCTGTGGTCAACCAGCCCGGCATCCGCAACGTTTGGGGCGGCGCTTCAATTGCAGGACCAGCACTAGATGCAGCCCCAGTTAGTCCAGAGCATGCGGCTAAGGAGAGCAGCAGCGCTGCAGAACAGCGTTTGATATATTCGACAATATTCATTATCCATCCCTTTGCGCGTCGCAATATTTTGCCACGAAATCTGCGTGGGTTGGCATGACGGCAACACATTTCCTGATCACATTTTCAACATTGCCCAGAAACTGGACCACCTGCGCCTCGCTGCGGATATCGACCAGGGGGTCGTAGCCGCTAGGAATGACCCCTTGGCCGAGCATTACCTGGATCCAGCTTTCTTCGCTGAACAATTCCTCGTCTTCGCGAAAAATCCGGCCGTTGGCTTTGAACAGATCAATCTTGTGCTGCAGTGTATCGGGCACATCCATGTCGCGGCAGTACCGCCAGAACGGCGTGTCATCGCGCTCGGTTGCCTTGTAGTGCAAGATTATGAAATCGCGCACTCGTTCATATTCGAAATCGGTCTGGCGATTGAATTCATCGATATTGGCCTGATCAAAACTGCCATCGGGAAACAAGCGGATCAGGCGGATCAGCGCAGACTGGATCAGAAACAGGCTGGTCGATTCCAAAGGTTCGAGAAAGCCTGCCGACAGCCCCAATGCCAAGCAGTTGCGGTTCCATGTCTTCTTGCGCTTGCCGGTAGTGAAGCGGATCCGGATGGGCTCTGCCAATTGTTCACCATCGAGGTTTTCGAGCAGGATTCGCTCCGCCTCGGTCTCGTCCATATGAGCGCTGGAAAATACGTGCCCATTGCCGGTCCGGTGTTGCAGCGGGATGCGCCATTGCCAGCCTGCCCCATGCGCAGTGGCTGCAGTATAGGGCGTGAAATTAGCCGAACGGGTGCACGGCACAGCCAGCGCCCGGTTGCAAGGCAGCCAATGGGTCCAGTCTTCGAACCCGGTCTGCATCGCTTGTTCGATGATCAGTCCGATAAAGCCAGAGCAATCGATAAACAGATCGGCACAGATGACCTCGCCGCTTTCCAGAGTTACCGATTCCACAAAGCCGTCATCTGCCCGCAGCGTAACATCGACGATCTTGCCTTCCTGCCGCACGACCCCGCGATCCTGCGCATAACCGCGTAGATAACGGGCGTAGAGCCCGGCATCGAACTGATAGGCATGGGCGATATGTCCGATCGGCGAATCTCCGGCGTCGCTGCGGGCGGGCACGAATTTGTTTTCCAACGCCGCTGCAGTATTGATGGAGAAATTTGCGAAATCGGATGCTTGATTCTCCAGCTTCATTTTGAGCCAGTACTGATGGCAGCGCAGCCAGCCCAAGTCTTGCCCGATCACCCCAAATCCATGGATATAGCTTGAACCGATCCGGTCCCAGTTGTTGAACTGGATGCCCAGCTTAAAGGTGCCCTGAGTAAGCCGCATGAAGTTCGCTTCGTCCAGTTCCAGCAATTCGTTGAACTTCTTGATCGCCGGAATCGTGGCTTCTCCTACACCGACGGTGCCGATATCCTCCGATTCGACCAATTTTATCCGGTAAAGCCCTTGGAACAGGTGCGACAGCAGCGCCGCGGCCATCCAGCCAGCCGAACCGCCGCCGACTATTAATAAGCTTTGCAGTCGCTGCGTCATTATCGCTGTTCCTGTCCGGCTATGTTATTGACCTAATGAAGGGCAGGTTAGGCGATCATTGAGTGGAAGGATTGCCAAATCTGAATGATCGTTTGTCGTAAGGCCAAAGCCGCGGGCAAACAGGTCTGACTGGACAGCAGTTTCTGGACAGGGATCACCTGGCCAGGCGAAGGGCAATCGGCCCGTAAACTCTGCGAAGGAGCCATTGTCTGACCGGCGCACCAGGACATCGGTAATCCCCGTCCCCTCGGTTCCTGGCAGCCAGGCCGCCACAAAGGCATCAGATAGATTCAATAGATCATTGATGTAAACCGGCCGACCCGAATACAGGATGGAAATGACCGGCACTCCCCGACCGGACACGCGCTTAAGCACCGCCAGATCCTGCGGGAATCGCGCCGAATGCCGCATGGAGGCGGGGTAGGGAATGTCTCCCTTCATTTCCGCGTAGGGATCTTCAGCATGCACCGCGATCACAGCATCGTAAGCGGTCACATCAACCCCTATGCCGTCTTCGCTGAAATCGACACGCCCGGCGCTGCCCAAGGATTTCTGAAGCGCCGAGAGCATATCATCCGCGAGCGGATAATCACGATCGTCGGTGTCATCACCTTGCCAGGTCAGCGACCAGCCGCCAAGTTGCGGCGGCACTTTATCCGCAGCGCGGCCGACGAGAAGAATTTTCGAATCTGCAGCCAGCGGCAGCGGCGAATTTACTGTATTCTTCAAGAGCACCAGCGATTTTGAAACTGCCTCCCTTGCCGCATTGCGGGCATCGTCGCTGGCGAGGTCGGCTTCGGCTGAGGCAGGCGGGATCGGCGAGGTATCAAACAAGCCGCTTCGCAGTTTCACTCGCATGATCCGGGTTACCGCATCATCGATGCGGCGCATCGGGATCGTGCCTTGCTCGACATCGGCAATGGTCTGTTCGATAAATTGCTGCCAATCGTCGGGAACCATGATCATGTCGATCCCGGCATTGATCGCTTGCGGGCAATGAGTGCGGGTGCAGCCTTCAACCTGTTCGATGGCGTTCCAGTCCGACACGACAAAGCCGTCAAACCCGAGGCGGCCTTTCAGCACCTCGGTGATCAGCTCGCGATTTCCGTGCATCTTGCCCTGCGCCGCGCCCGTGCCGGAATCTCTCCAGCTGCTGTAGGATACCATTACCGTTTGCACCCCGGCATCGAGCGCGCCGACATAACCAGGAGCATGGATGCGGATCAGCTCTTCCTCCGTGGCGCGGGTTTCTCCCTGATCCTTGCCCAGCCAGGTGCCGCCATCGCCGATAAAATGCTTCGCCGACGCAATCGCACTGCTACCGTCGCTCAAATTTCCCTGCATGGAATTGACGAAGGACGAGGCATATGCCCGGACGAGCGCCGGATCGGAGGAATAGCTTTCATAGGTCCGGCCCCAGCGGGGGTTTTGAACTACCGCCAGTGTAGGGGCGAATATCCAGCTAATTCCGGTGGCTCTGACTTGCCTGGCGGTCAGACGCGCAATCCGGCCAACAAGTTCCGGATCACGCGCCGCGCCCAGTCCGATGTTATGCGGAAACAGCGTGGCCCGGAACACATTATTGTGCCCATGAACGGCATCGGTTCCCCAAATCACCGGAATTTTTACCTGCATGTCCGTCTTCAAAGACGCGTCATAATATCCCTTTGATAGCTCGATCCAATCAGCCGCGCTCGCGTGTTTATTATTTCCCGGCCAAGCGCCTCCTCCGTTAAGGACCGAACCGATATAATGCTGGCGAACCTGGTCGGGGGTAATCGACCTGATGTCTGCCTGGGTCATCTGCCCGATCTTCTGGCGCAAGTTCATGCCGGAAACGATGTGGGCGATGCGTTTTTCGATCTCCGCATCCTGATGGGCCGGCGCGATGCGTTCCGGCCATGGGGCCACAGAAGATAATTCTGTCTTGAGAAGTGATCCGGTACCCGCACATCCTGCCAGGGCAGAAATCGCGGCTACACCCGCGAGCACTCTTGAAAAACAGGAATTAACGAGCACAATCGCCCTCCTAAAAACCACTAGCGATTTGATCCATTCGCAGCGCGGTCAATCCGCATCAGCACGAAACCGGAGGGCGGACTGAAATAGTCCGCCCTCTATCTCACTAGAAGCGGTAATTCAGTCCGAGCAGGATCTGACGACCGTATTTTTCAATGGTTTCCGGCAGGAAACTACCATCCGCCGTTCTGGCCCCACCACCATCGACCCCTATCCGGGTTCGATAAGCTGAATTGGTCAGATTGTTGACCTGCAACAGCACACCCAGACCTTCCAGCGACGAATCCGGCTGGAAAGTGTAGCCAATCTGCGCCGAGACATTCTTGTCTGCGAGAATTTCGGTCACCCCGCGAACAGCGAACAACTGGGTCACTTCACCCTTGAAGGCCGAACGATAGCGGTAGGCCGCACGGGCCTGGAAACCGTCCTTCTCGAAATAGCCCGTCACCGTATAGACCGTGCCCGACAGGCCTGGAATACGCGTTGCCTGACGCACTGTCGGATCGTCGCTGGCGATCGGGCGCAGGTTCGATTCTGTGTATGAATAGCTGCCGATGACCCCAAATCCGTCAAGCACTTTATGCAGCTGGCCGAAGCCGAGTGCCCCGCTGAGTTCGATCCCCTTTATAGTTCCGCCCTGACCGTTGGCCGGCTGGTCGATCTGCCCCAACGGGCTGACCGGCACACCTGGCGGAAGACCGTTTGGTTGGTTCGGGGTCTGCAGGGACGACGGCGGGATGGGAAGCCCGGTAAAATCGAACACCTGCCGCTGTGTGAAAATGTAGCTGTCGAGATCCTTGTAGAAACCGGCCACACTAATGTAGCTCGTGCGATCTATATACCATTCATAGGCGAGATCGAGCGCCTTGGCTCGCCACGGTTCGAGCAAGGGATTCCCGCCCGAAGCTGACCACAGGCCGGTTCTTTCTACACCGACAACACATGGCGTGGGAACCTGCGCAGTAGGGGTACAGGGGTTGCGAGGGAAATTCGGAATGAAGCTGGCCCGCATTTCGTCCATACGGGGACGCGCCATGACCTCGGCCGCTGCGAACCTGATCCGATGGCCGCCGCCAAGCTCGTAGATCAGATTGAGGCTGGGCAGGACATCCCAGTATTGCTTACTGACTGTGACCGGGTTGACGACCCGCGGGGTAAGCGTAGCATTGATCACGCTGCCGTTCGATTCCTGCCGCTGATTTACTGCCTGCAGACCGATATTTCCACGCAAATTGCCCGAATTGAATGTCGCTTTGGCCCTTAAGGTCAGGACCTCTTCATCGATCTTCCATGCCTTGTCGAAGGTGGAGTTGTTGATGAAGTCGATCTTGTCGTAGTATTTTGGCAGCGCCGTGCGCAGATCGACTGCGAGCACATCCCCAAAACCCGCAAAGTCAAGCGAGGTCGGCTCCACCAGGTCGGCCGCATCGACCAGGGTTTGCAGACGGCCATTCTTTAGCATGAGATCGAATTCATCGACACGCTTGCTCTTGGTCCGCTTCGTGAAGTTCGCGCCAACGTCGAACTGCTCGAAAAAGCCCTCGAGGTCATATTCGAACCCGAGATCAAGCGCGAATACCTCTTCTTTGACGTGCGGCTCCTTGGTCTGCCCGTCATGGCCCCATCCACCCCAGGGCGCGCGGTCACCAAGCGAGACTTGTGATGCGTCACTGTAATCAAGCCCTTCGCTGTAGGTCGGAAAACCCCCATCGAGCACTTCAGTGATATCGAAATCGATATTGTCGAACACGCGATTGGCGTTCTGCGTTACATTGGTCGCGCAGCAACCAAATCCAGCGTAAGTTTCGGTAATTCTCTCGTCACGGGTGTTTCTCGAATAAGACAAGTCGCCAATGAAGCGCAACCGGTCGGTCATATTGAATTCAGCATTAAGGCCGCCCGAGAACAGGTCGTCATCACGGGTATTGTAATCGTTGCGGAGCTGCGGTGCCACGCCCGTGACCGTGCCGGAAACCCCCACCAGCGACCCGCCGATGTCTGCAGTTTCCACATTGGTGAAATTCTGATTGTCGGCCCACACGTTTGAGAACCACTGCGCGCCGCGAGTAACCTCGCGCTGTTCGAACCGGGAGTAATAAAGATCAGTCGTCAGATGGACGCTGTCGCTCGGCTCCCATTCAAGAATGCCGATTGCAGCTGCTCGCTTGTTCGAACGAGAAGTTGCAAAAATTTCCTGTCCATTGAGAAACAAGGCGGTATCCGCCGAATCCGGGGATATTCGGTCGCGGCGGCTCTGGTCCCCGCCGAAGCTTTCATAGCCATAAGCCTTGTAATGTCGGTTCGAAGACGGTGAATCAAGATAGGCGATCCCCAGCGCCCAGCCAAGCGTGCCTGCATCATTCTGGTCGATATAGCTGCCGCTGGCCCGGAAACCGTAATTGCGAATATCATCATTCAACTGGCCGCCGGAATTGACCTCACCGCGAAGGTTGAGGGCAATCGCCTGCTTGCCATATGCCAACGGCCGCACTGTTCGCATGTCAACGGTACCCGAAAGTCCCATCCCCGCGATGCTGGCATCAGGAGTCTTGTAAACGACAACGCTAGACAACAGTTCGGAAGGATATTGATCAAACTCAACACCGCGATTGTCGCCGGAACTAGCCTGTTGCCTGCCATTCAGCAGAGTGGTGGAGAAATCAGGTGCCATGCCCCGGATGGAAATGACCTGAGCGCGGCCGTTGACACGCTGCGTGGTGAGGCCCGGAAGGCGCGAAATTGACTCGGCGATTGATACGTCTGGGAGTTTGCCGATGTCTTCGGCCGAGACCGCCTCGACGATCGAGAGCGCTTCGCGTTTCGTATTCAGTGATTCCGCCAAGCCGGCTCGAATACCCGTGACAACAATCGCGCTCTCGTCCGTGTCGGAGATCGCCTCTTCTTCCGACTGTGACGTTTCGTTGGCGTCTTGTGCATACACTACGTTCGGCAGTGAAACAGCAAGTGCAAGTACAGACGTTGTCAACCCAAGTGTGAAAACGCGACTCGAAGAGCCAGTTTGAATCTTCATTTATCCCTCCCATTTCAGGATTTTTATCCTGATTTACAGCTCCCTGAACTGACTTCGTCCGAAACATAACGAAACCAGATTCCAGCGCTTATGGAAGCGCTCTCATTCTCATTGGCAAATCTGATATGTGGTGTCAACCAGATATTGGAAGCGCTTCCAAGGACGGCGGGACGGAGATTTTGGAGGTGGATCCTCTTTCAACCAATTGAAAGGACACCAGATGCGCTTCGGCGACACGAGTGGTTGAACCATTTTCCCGCATGACATCAGCAATCAGCAATTCGACCGCCTTCGAGCCGATCAAACGAAGAGGCTGATGGATCGTGGTGAGGGGTGGCCAGACAATCTGAGACACGGGGGTATCGTCAAAACCCGTGATCGACAGATCCGCCGGGACGATCAAGCCTAACCGATGAGCCGTAAACAGCGCACCTGCCGCCATGTCATCATTAGCACAGACGAGCGCGGTTGGCCTATCGTTCCGAGAGAGCAGCCCTTCAGCCTGGTCGATACCGGATTTGAAAGTGAAATTTCCGTCAGCAACTTCAATAATCTGATCACTGTGCCCCGCGTTATCCAAAGCTTCGAGAAATCCCTCAAGCCTCAGCGCTGCAGATTTGTGATCAAGCGGCCCGGTGATGAATCCGAAACGCCGATGGCCCTGCAGTAGGAGATAGACCCCCAGTTCAAGCCCGGCCTGCCGATCATCGATCCCCACTGAACAGGACAAGTGCCGCGCATCCGGTCCGGCCGAAACCAGAACAAAAGGAAAGCCTTTGCTCTGCAAGGCCTGGATTAATTCGTGATCATCACAAAAAGGAGGCGTCAAAACCAGCCCATCGCTTCTACCGTCATCCGCCAAGGCAAGGATGCTTGAACGGTAGCTTTGTTTCGCAGGGTCCAGAGTATGGGTGACAAGACCGTATCCCTGTTCATTGCAGGCACGAATAGCCCCTAGTTCAACCGCAGAGTGATAATAACTGTTCGGCTCTGCTTCTGCGTCCGCCGCAAAGACAAGCGCCAGGATCCGGCTTGCTCCACTTGCAAGTTGCCTCGCCTGCTGATTGACTTGATAGTTAAGGGCACTAACCGCCTGTATGACCCGTTCGCGCGCACGTTTGCTGGTATTGGGACTGGAATTCAGCACCCGTGATACGGTCGCGCGCGCCACCCCGGCCATCTTGGCCACATCATCGATTGTCGGCTTCTTGTCCAATTCTCTCGCTCTAAATATCTTTAGTTAGATGTTGATTTTCACGTCGCTTTATCTAGAGCGGCCCAGGCTGGCAAATCTGGAGCCCCGTTTAAGTCTGACAAATTGGGGCACTCTCGTGAGCGTCGATTGGGTTGATAGATAAATTTGCAGCTATATGGAAGCGCTTCCCATGCACTCACTTTATCATTAGGCTTGGCCGAAAGGAGCAGACTGATGCCGACCCCCGTCAAGGAAGTGGACCCGGGCGAACTGGGCAGTCTTGCAGCGCGGGCTGACGAACGGCTGGAGCCGGCGGTTACACGCGGCCTTGCAGTTGAATTTCCTGTTGTCAGAGCTGCCGTCCAAGGCGATCAGGCATTGCTGCAATATTTGTCGGAATTGGTCCTGCCGGTCGAAGTCCAAGCCCTACATGCACCCGCAGTTGCAAGAGGCAAATTTGGTTACAGCGACGATCTGAAATCCTTCAATTTCTCAAAGCGGATTATTGGCTTTGGAGATTTCGTCAGCGAACTCCTCGAACCGCCCCTTCCTGAAGAGGCGATTGCGGTCCAGGGTATCCGTGTCCGCGAGGCGGCGCCACGATTCACCGAAGAAAATGCGCTCATCTGCGCGCCTGCGGGCGGCGAGTACAGGCTTTGGCTTGGAACCCGCGCCGAGGTCGCAATCCACTGCGATCCGGTGCCGAATATTGCCTATGTCGCTGGTGGGAACAGGCGGTTCACTCTCTTCCCGCCAGAGGAGATCGGAAACCTCTATCTCGGGCCATTCGATCCAGTACCCAATGGAACACAAATTTCCCTGGCTGACCCTCTGGAACCCGATCACTCGCGCTATCCAAGATTTGGCGGTGCACTGGCAAGGTCGCTCTTCGCCGATCTTGAGCCCGGCGATGCCATTTTCATCCCCACCGGCTGGTATCATCATGTGCAGGCTCTTTCGCCGATCAACCTACTGGTGAACTACTGGTGGCAAAGTGACGGCGCGAGACCGTCGCCCTGGGACGCGCTAATGCACGGCTTTATGGCGCTGCGCGGCCTCTCTCCCGCAGACAAGCGCGTTTGGCGGGCCATGTTTGCGCATTACATCTTTGAGGAAAGCGGCGATTCAGGGTCACATATTCCGCCGCACAGCCGCGGGATACTTAGCCGCCCGACGCCGGAAACAGTAGCGGCCATGCGCAAGTCGATTGTTCGTTCGCTAACGAGTCTGAATCCATGAATTTCGCCAAGGACCGCTTTTGTCATCGCGTCCTTGTGCAGGAATTGCCGGCCTGCCTCCGGCCCAATCGATGACCGCCAAGCCGCACGTCAAGGTCATCGAGCTGCCTGGGGCAGACTGCCCTGTCGCCATTATCGACGGATTCGCAACGGCACCGGAGCGATGGCGTCAAGAAGCCGCAGGCGATAATGATGGCGATGGCTACGCATTTCGCGGTGATTTCTACCCGGGGAAAAGAAAACCGGTTGGACCAGCCTATTTTCAAGACGTCGGCGCACGCCTCGGCATGATTGTGCAGTCGGTATTCGGATGCTCACGGGCTCTTAAGATCGATCGTGCGCTCTATTCTATAGTAAGCACGCCTGATGCGCAGCTTTCGCCCGCGCAGAGGATCCCGCATATTGACGATGTGGCCACTGACTCCTTTGCGATGGTTCACTATCTGGCACACTCTGCCTTCGGGGGAACGGCATTTTACCGTCATCGAAGTACGGGCCTTGCCCGGATCCCGGTGCATAGGCATGCGGAATACCTTCACTCTCTGGAGCATGATTTTGCAGTACACGGGCATCCCCGCCCAGATTATATCAAAGGGGCGACATCCATCTTCGACCAGATTTTCTCTGTGGAGTTCGCGTTTAATCGCGCAATCATCTATCCAGGTAATCTGCTGCATTGTTCGGTGGTTCCAGGTGCAATCCGCCATCCCGATAGTCCCGCCATAGGTCGGTTGACGATTGCGGCCTTTTTTCGCGCAAGCTGAAAAAACCAAGGGGTTGCCGGAGTGTATCCAGCGTCCTGCGCGCTGGATACGCAGCGATGCCAGAAGAGTAAGAACCGAGTGCTTGTCGCACCTGACTTGAAAGGCGTTCCATGTGAAAAACCAGCTGCCACGGCCTCTGGGTATGCCTGCCATTTTGTCGTGTCTGGTACGGCCGGTTTTTCGCGCATGCGCCGACTAGCTGCCGATAGGCTCAAACAAGGGCAGAGCGACGGCATACGCCGACAAAGCGGTCATTTCCAGCCTCATTCTTCTCACCTGAAACCTGATGGGGTGGACGCCCCCCCGACGGCATCGATGTGCCATAATGGAGATGTTTAAACACCATTAGTAAGGAGGCGTCCGTGTCAGATGTTAGCATAATTGGTCTGGCTATCGCAAAGAACGTTTTTCATGCTCATGGCGCCGATGGGCGCGGCGCGATGGTTTTCAGTCGCAAGCTGACGAGAGGCAAGCTGCTTGATTTCTTCGCCGGTCAGCCGGCGTGCACGGTCGTGCTCGAAGCGTGCGGCGGCGCGCATCACTGGGCGCGCCAGCTGCAGGCCATGGGTCACGATGTGCGGCTCATCCCGCCAGCCTACGTGAGGCCGTTCGTGAAGCGGAACAAGAACGATGCGATCGATGCCGAGGCGATCTGCGAGGCAGCGCAGCGCCCTGGCATGCGCTTCGTTGCGGTAAAGACCGAAGAGCAGCAGGCCGCAGGGCTCGTGTTCCGCACGCGCGATCTGGTGGTGCGTTAGCGCACCCAGCTCATCAATGCGATAACCACGAGCCATTTTACTGTATTTGCAGCACAAGAGAAGCCCAGACATGCCCGAACGCCCGTCACTGCGCATTCGCGAAGACCCGGCCTGAGACCCAACAGCAACAAAATCTCATAAACTATTGCTAGGTCGAATGCGCACGGTTCGACAAACGAGGATCAGGATGCTTTCAGCCTAATTGTGAGTAGCGTCCAATTGGCGGAGCTCTCGCTAACCTTCTGTGAACTCAGATCCTGAGATTATGCCACTCGACCAGTGCGGCCTAGCGGCGCGCCTCGCAGATATGGCTGTCGGTGTGGTGGCATTCTAGGTTGTTGTTGTGGACGCTGGCCTAAACCGAGGTAAACTTCTGCAGGATCTTAGTCTGGCGGAGCCGCAGCAATGTACTGACGGCCAACCGCGCCCCAAAAGCTGCCGTTCCGGACACGACATCACTTGCGGACGTTGGCGATAGCTGCCAAATGTGGCCTATGAACAGAATCGCCAGGTGGCAAGCGCTGATGCTAATTGTCGCTTGTGCTAGTGCTTGCCGCAGCGAAGGGCCTGAGCCTGCCGAAAGTTCGAAATCTCGACAAGCGCAATTGTCATGCTCCGCCCAGATAGGTGCGCGAGCGGCTTTAGTTCTGGTGAAGCAATGCGCGCAAGTTTCGCCAGCAACACACCCACCGTGCAATTTGGAAAACTCCTGCGAGATGATCCAAAGCGAGATTAAAAGAGGCTGCGAATACATCGGTGCGGATGGGCAACCCAATTACTGCAATCCATGACAGCTTCCCACAACATTGCGCCGCTGGACGGGGCTCGGACACCACCTGATAGCTGTCAATTGTTGCCCATTGTTCCTTCATGAACGTACGGCCAGTTTTAGAAGAGTGATATTGGCTGTTAAACGTCAGCTTTGTTAGCGGATCCGGTCACTCAATTCTCGGCTGCACTGATAGTCAGCTAATCGCTGTGTGCGCAAAATATCTGTTGTTCCGGACACGACCCCATTGTGGACGCTTCCTGAGCGTGTATGCCGGTTTTCAAATCCTACGGAGAAGGGTAGCCGATGCACAAAATCGGAATGGCGCTGTGCGCCGCCGCGTTACTGCTGCCAAACTCTGTCGTAGCTCAACGTATTGGGCCGCGCGACGTCGATGCCCTTCCCACAACTGAGCCCACGATCAAAAGCAGTTATGGAACCGACCCGCTCCAATTCGGCGAGCTGCGCCTGCCGAAAGGTGAGGGCCCGTTTCCAGTTGTAGTCGTTATTCACGGTGGTTGCTGGACCAACGGCTATGGGACAAAACAAAATACGGCGCCGATAGCCAGTGATCTGGCACTGGCAGGATTCGCCACCTGGAACATTGAATATCGACAGGTCAGGAGTGCTGGAGCTGGCTGGCCTGGAACGTTTCTGGACTGGGGGAATGCGACAGATCATTTGCGCACCCTCGCCAAAGACAATCCGCTTGATCTCTCAAATGTAATCGTAGTGGGGCATTCGGCTGGAGCCCATGCCGCACTTTTTGTGGCCTCACGATCGCGACTGCCGGTCGAAAGCGAGGTTCGCGGCGAAGACCCGCTGCCAGTCAAATCGGTCGTGGCAATTGATGGGCCGGGCGATCTGGGTCCGTTTGTGGGGCTAGACGAAGAAATCTGTGGCAAGCCCGTAATCGAGCCCCTGATCGGGGGATCGATTGACACCTATCCAAACCGTTTTTCGGAAGCCTCGCCAGCGGCCCAGTTCCCGCTTGGCGTTCGTCAGGGGCTTATATCGTCCTCGCGGGTCTTGTCGCCGGAAGTTGCGGAAACCTATCGGGCTGCGGCGACAGAGGCAGGTGATAAGGTCGACGTGAGAGTGTTTGGTGACAGTGGCCATTTTGAACCTATCGCGCCGGGCTCATCGGAATGGCGAGTGGTAAAGGAACTGATCCTTACGTTTGGCGGAATGGACAAGCAGCAGTGACGAGGCGGCAGCTTTCCACAACATTTTTGCCGTCCAACACCGATTTTCGCAGTCCTAAAAGCG